>DATBQN010000138.1:0-12944 GCA_036560825.1 Thermoanaerobaculia bacterium | reverse complement strand
AGAATCCCTCCACTCTTCACTTACCTGCAGTCGACCAGGCTGGACCGCGATCGGAAAGGAGCGGCCACATGATCCCTTGCGCGACCCACGCCGAGAGGGCGTCCACGGCATTCTGCCGGCGGTGCGAGCGGCCGCTGTGCGACGTCTGTAGCACGACCTTTGCCGGCAAGACCTACTGCGAGACTTGCGCCGCCGACCTGGAGCGCAGGGCCGAGGAGCGGTACCAGGCCGCCGGAGACCCGGCTGCCATCGCGCGGTCCGTCGCGTCGGCGCCGATCTCTCCCGCGGCCCCGGTGTCCTACGGACGAAGCCTCCTCTATGCGGCGCTGGGAGGCGCCCTGGGCGCCCTCATCTGGTTCGCGGTGGTGACGGTGACCGACCTGAAGCTGGGGATCGTCGCCATCGGCGTCGGCATCCTGGTCGGCCGCGGCGCGGTCCTCGGTGCCGGCGGGCGGGGCGGCCAGGGGCTCGCCCTCCTCGCAGTGGGCGTCGCCATCGTCGCCATGGGAGCGGGGGAGTACCTGATGATGAACCACGCCGTGCTCAAGTACATGGCCGAGCACCAGATCGCCGCGCCGGCGAGCGGTTTCATCAGCTTCGACCTCTTCGCCAAGGTCTACGGCCGCGGCTTCGGCTTGATGGATTTGGTGTTCTACGCCATTGGCGCCCACCAGGCCTGGCGGCAGCCCGCCGCGGCACCCGCGTAGGCTTCGTGGGCTCCCGAGCGCTCACCTTCCTCTCGGCCCGCGTCCTGACCTCCGCGGCGCGGGCCGATTCGCTCTTACGTGCAGCCGGAGCTGAAGTCGGAGCAGAAGCATCCTCCGCCGATGATGAAGCAGCAGAGGCCGCCTATGCGCTCGCAGATGATGCACGTGTTCCCGCATCCCGCGTTGGGCGTGCCGGCTTCCAGCCATTGAGGTACCTCGACAGCGGACGGCGCGCCGGAGGTGGGGGCGGAGAGGTGCAGAGCCGTGGCGAGAGGGGAGAGCGCCGGGTTGGCGGTGGCCGGGGCTGCGGCCGGGATCTCGGCGGCAAAGGCAGGTGGGACCGCGGCAGCGAAGGAGAGGACCAGGGCGAGGGCGATGAGAGTCTTTTTCATATGGAATTTCTCCTGGCGGCCGGACGGGGTCTTCCATCCGGCATTTAGTAAACAAGGTGTGTGCGCCTGTGCTTTGCGCGACACCGTAGCGGCCGGGAGCGCCCTGGCGGGGGTTCGGGGGGCGGCGGCGTTGCCGAGAGACAGGGGACCGTGGCTTCGACGCGCGCCGCGGCGCGTCAAGTGGGGCGCCGCCCCGCGGCGAAACAAGCCGCCCTTTCACGCTGCAAGCCATCCCGGGAGAAAATAAGCCGCCCTTTCGCGCTGCAAGCCGTCCCGAGCAAGTTCTCGGCTTCCCGTGGGGTGTGCAAGCCGTCCCGAGACGAAACAAGCCGTCCTTTCACGCTGCAAGAGATCCCGGGCAGGTTCTCGGCTTCCCGTGGCATGTGCAAGCCGTCCCGAGCAAAAACAAGTCGCCCTTTCACGCTGCAAGCCGTCCCGAGCGAGTTCTCGGCTTCCCGCGGGATGTGCTAGCCGTCCTGAGACGAAACCAGCCGTCGTTTCACGCTGCAAGCCGCTGGGTTCCGCCTCGACGCTCAGCCGACGCCCAGGTGCTCCAGGAGCGGCCCGGCCGCTCTCGGCCGCAGCTGCTCGAAGGTGCAGGCTTCCGGCTTCTTGTCCGGGCGCCAGCGGAGGAACTTGGTGCCGTGGCGGAAGCGGCCGCCGGAGAAGTGGTCGTAGCGCACCTCGCAGACGAGCACCGGGCGGAGCGGCTGCCAGTCGTCCGAGCGCCGCGCGCTCCAGCGGCTGGGGCCGCCCGGCGCCTTGCCGGTGAAGCCGGGAGGCTCGACGAGCGGGGCGAGCAGGGGCTCGAGCTCCCGCCGCTCGTCGGCGGTGAAGCTCGAGGAGAAGCCCACGTGGTCGAGCCTGCCCTCGCGGTCGTAGAGCCCGAGGAGGAGCGAGCCGATCGCGCCCCCTGCCTGGAGGTAGCGGAAGCCCCCCACCACGCAGTCGGCCGTGCGCAGCCGCTTGACCTTGACCATCGCGGTGCGCTCGCCCGAGCGGTAGGGCTCGCCGGCGCGCTTGGCGACGACGCCGTCGAGGCCGCCCGCCCCCAGCTCGCGCATCCATCTCTCGGCCGTCTCGCGGCGCGCCGTCGCCGGCGAGAGGAGGACGCCGCCGCCCGCGGGGAGCTCGGCGAGGAGCGCCTCGAGGCGCGCGCGGCGCTCGGCCAGGGGCCGCTCGACGAGCGACCTCCCGCGGCGGTCGACCAGGAAGTCGAAGGCGAGGAAGGTCGCCGGCGTCTCGCGCGACAGCCTGGCGATGCGCGAGGCCGCCGGGTGGATGCGCTGGAGGAGGGCGTCGAAGTCGAGGGCGCCGCCCGTGAAGATGGCGATCTCGCCGTCGAGCACGAAGGCCCGCGCCGGCAGGCGGCCGAGCGCGGCCTCGACCTCCGGGAAGTAGCGGCCCAGCGGCTGGCCGCTCTTCGACTGCAGGAGGATCTCGCGGCCCCGGCGGAACGCCAGGCAGCGGAAGCCGTCCCACTTCGGCTCGTAGAGCCAGCCGGGGCCGGCCGGCAAGCGCTCGGCCGACGCCGCCTCCATCGGCGGGAAGGGCGGTCGGACCGGCAGGCCGATGGGCGGGAAGTCGCCGGCCAGGGCCTCGGCGGGGACGGTGCCGGAGGTGGAGGACTGGCGCTTCGCGCCCGCCTGGACCGCGCGCGCCGGCCGCTTGCTCTTCGTCGTCGTCGGCACGAGCTGCCCGGCCGCGAGGCTAGTTGACCGCGTTGGGAACGGCGAGCGAGAAGGGGGCGATCTCGGCGTCGAAGCTCTCGCCGCGGTCGGAGACCATGCGGTAGGAGCCGTGCATCGAGCCCACCGAGGTGTTGAGGGGGCAGAAGCTGGTGTACTCGAAGCTCTCGCCCGGCGCGAGGACCGGCTGCTCGCCGACCACCCCGGAGCCCTGGACCTTCTGCACCTCGCCGTTGGCGTTGGTGATGATCCACTCGCGGGAGAGGAGCTGCGCCGTCTCGCCGCCGACGTTGCTGATGCGCACCTGATAGGCGAAGAAGTAGTAGTCCTCCTGCGGCGAGCTGCGCTCGGCGTCGTAGTAGCTGCTCACCTGGATGCGAATGCCGCGCGTCGTGCTGTCGCTCACCGGCGGCAGTCTACCTCAGGGGGACAGACCCCCTCATCGGCTGGCCGGCGCGACCTTCACGCGCACCCGGTGGCAGGCGTTGTTCATGTAGCCTTTGAAGTTCCAGATCGCCGCCGGATCGGCGGGCTGGGTCTCGCCGGCGGAGTCCCAGGCGCGGACGACGATCTCGTGCTCGCCCCCCGGCGCGAGGCCGAGGGCGCCGCGCCAGAAGCGCCACGACCAGGGCCCGCGGTCCTCGTAGAGCTCGACCGGCGACCAGTTGCGGCCGCCGTCGCCCGACAGCTCGACGCGCTCGATGCGGCGGCCGCCGCCGGCGATCGCGTAGCCGCGCACCGGCACCGCGCCCGGCGCCACCACCTCGCCCGGCCGCGGCGTGCAGATGACCGAGTTGACCCCCAGCTCGGCGAGCATCAAGCCCGCCTCGACGTCGACGGTCGCGGCCCGCATCGCGGGCGGGAAGAGGCGGTAGGCCTGGCGCTGGAAGTAGCTCTCGGAGGGCGTCTCGCGGAGCTCGACGCGGGCGAGCCACTTGACGCTCCGCGCGCCGATGGTGCCCGGCACGAGGGCGCGGAGCGGCGCGCCGTGCGAGGCCGGAAGGGGCGCGCCGTTCATCTCGTAGGCGAGGAGCACCTCGGGAGAGAGCGCCTTCTCGAGGGGGATCGAGCCGCCGAAGCCGACGCTCTCGCCGTGCCGCTCGACGTGGTCCAGCCCCTCGAAGGCGACGTAGCGCGCCGCGGGCAGCGGCTCGGCCATCGCCAGCACCCGGCCGAGGACGGCGCCGGTCCAGAAGGCGTTCGAGATGGCGTCCTCGTCCCAGGGCAGCTCGCCGGGGATCGGCTCGACGCGGGCGAGCTCGCTCCGCCGGTTGCCGGCGCACTCCACGGTCGCCGTGAAGGTCGACGCCGGGAGGGCGCGGACCTCGGCGAGCGAGAGCGCCAGCGGGCGGCGCACCAGGCCGCCGACCGCGAGCCGGTAGGCGCCGGGGTCGACCGCCGGCACGTCGCCATGGCTGCGGATGAAGAAGAGGTCGTTCGGGGTGACCACCTGGGCGCGCAGGGCGGCGAGCTCGGGGCCGGCGTTCTCCGGCTCCTCCTGCCGCACGCGGAGGCGGGGGTCGCGAGGCATCAGGCGTCGTAGGAGAGGGCGCGCTCGGTGCGCCGGAAGCGGCCGCCGGGGTGACCGTCGACCGGCTCGAAGACCGAGCAGTGATCCATCTCGCCGCCGTAGACGTGGAGGGTCAAGGCGACGTGGTCGGGCAGGGCGTTGGCGAGGACGTGGTACTCGAAGGGCGGGATGAGCGCCCCCGCCGAGCCGACGCCGGCGCGCACGCGGCCGCGCTCGACGAAGCGGCAGAAAGCGCCCTCCTGCTCGGCGAGCTCGAAGCGGGTCACCTCCATCTCGCCCTCGACCACCGCCTCGACGCACCAGATCCCGGCGTGGTCGTGGAGCGCCGTCCGCTGGCCCGGCCCCCAGGTCATGACGACGGCGGTGAAGCCGAGCACGGGGTCGCGATGGAGGAGGCGCCGGCGGTAGTGGGTGGCCGCCGTCTGCCGGAAGCGCTCGGGGAGGAGGAGGCCGCCGGCGGCGAACTCCTGCAGCTCCTCCTTGATGCGCCCGGCGATCGCCGGCACGTCGGCGAGCTGCACCGCCTCGCGCAGGCGCTCGACCAGGATCTCGGTGTCTCTTCCGGTCAATGTCTTCATGGGATCTCCTCGCTGCTCGACGCGAAGGGCCGCGTCGACGGCGGCCTCTCCGCAGCTCTCAGTCGGATTCCAGATAGGTGTAGCCGGCGAGACCGTCCTCGTAGCGGCGCAGCAGCTGGCGCGACTCCTCGAGGGTCATGCGCTTGGCGCGCAGCGCCAGCTCCGCCGCCTGGCGCACCCGCGCCACCAGGTCGTTCTTGCTGTAGCGCACGTAGCGCAGCACGTCGGCCACGCTGTCGCCGGCGACCACGTCGTCGATTCGGTAGCCCTCCTCGGCGTCGAGCGAGACGTGGACGGTGTTGGTGTCGCCGAACAGGTTGTGGAGGTCGCCCAGGATCTCCTGGTAGGCGCCGACGAGGAAGATCCCCAGGTAGTACGGCTCGCCGTTGAAGGGGTGGAGCTCGAGCACGCTCTTGACGTCGCGCCGGTCGATGAAGTGGTCGATCTTGCCGTCCGAGTCGCAGGTGATGTCGGCGAGCACGGCGCGCCTCGCGGGCTCCTCGTTGAGGCGGTGGATGGGGACCACCGGGAAGAGCTGGTCGATCGCCCACGAGTCGGGGACCGACTGGAAGACCGAGAAGTTGCAGAAGTAGGTGTCGGCGAGCGCGCGCTCCAGCCCCTCGAGCTCCTCGGGGAGCTCGGGGAGCGAGCGGGTGATCTTCAGGATCTTCTGGCAGATCGCCCAGAAGAGGTCCTCGGCGAGGCTGCGGTGCTCGAGCGACAGGTGGCCGAGGTTGAAGAGGGTGAGGCACTCGTCGCGGTAGCCGATGGCGTCGTGGTAGGCCTCGAGGAGGTTCTTGCGCGACGCCTCGCGGTAGGCGTCGAAGAGGTTGCGCAGGGGCAGCTCGGAGTCGGCCGGCGGCCTCGGCGGCAGCTTGCCGACGGCGAACTCGGCGACCCCGAGGACCTCGATGATGAGCGCCGCGTGGTGGGCGACGGTCGCCCGCCCCGACTCCGAGACCACGGTCGGGTGCGGCACCTCCTCGGGGTCGCAGACCTCCATCACCCCGAAGACGACGTCGTTGGCGTACTCCTGGAGGGTGTAGTTGAGCGACGAGGCGAAGTTGGTCTGCGAGCCGTCGTAGTCGATCCCCAGCCCGCCGCCGACGTCGAGGTAGGCGAGCGGGATCCCCATCTTGTACAGGTTGACGTAGACCTGCGCCGCCTCGCGGAGCGCGTCCTTGACCGAGCGGATGGAGGAGATCTGGCTCCCCAGGTGGAAGTGGAGGAGCTCGAAGGTGTCGAGCATCTCGTGCTGGCGCAGGTACGCCACGGCATCCAGCAGGTCGCGGCCGGTGAGGCCGAACTTCGAGCGGTCGCCGGCCGAGGCCTCCCAGTGCCCGGCGCCGCGCGCCGAGAGGCGGGAGCGGATGCCGAGCCGCGGCTTGACGCCGGTGCGGCGGGAGATCTCGCGGATCAAGGGCAGCTCGGAGGGCTTCTCGACGACGAGGATGATCTTGCGGCCGAGCTGCGAGGCGAGGAGCGCCGTCTCGACGTACTCCTCGTCCTTGTAGCCGTTGCAGACGATGAGCGCCTCGGGGTCGTCGAGCATGGCGATCACCGCGAGCAGCTCGGGCTTCGAGCCCGCCTCGAGGCCGAAGTGGTACGGGCGCCCGTACTCCACCAGGCGCTCGACCAGATGGCGGTCCTGGTTGACCTTGATCGGATAGACGCCGCGGTAGGCGCCCTGGTAGCCGTACTCGGCGATGGCGCCGGCGAAGGCCTCGTTGAGCTCGACGACGCGCGCCTTGATGATCTCGGAGAAGCGGATGAGGAGCGGCAGGCCGATGCCGCGCTCGCGCACCTCGTCGACCAGCTCCTTGAGGTCGATCGCCGGCGAGGCGGGACCGCCCGGGTGAACGCTCAGATGGCCGGCATGGTCGACCGAGAAGTAGCCGTTGGCCCAGCCGCGGATGTTGTAGAGGTCGAGGGAGTCGGCCGCGGTCCAGCGGTTGGAGAGTGCGGTCACGGCCATCGGATCGGGTGGTTCCTCCTGCGTCGCGGCGCAAGTCTTCTGAGGTCAAGGGGTTCGGGTGGAACGCCCCCTCCGGGACGGCCCGGATCGACTCTAGCACGAAGCCGTCGGGCGCTAGGGCGCGGCGCGAAAGATGAACAGGTGCTGCATGGGGAGGTCCTCGCGCCGCTCCACGAGCTCGAACCCCGCCGGCGTCCACTCGGCGAGCACCTGCTCGACGGTCATGCGGTGCTCGGGGTGGATCTTGGCCGCGGTGTCCCCCTCTTTGCGGTACTCGACGAGGGCGACGCGGCCGCCGCGGGCGAGGCTGCGGCGGATGGCGGCGAGCATCGGCCGCGGCTGCTGGAACTCGTGGTAGACGTCGGCGAGGAAGATCCAGTCCATGGCGCCCGCCGGCAGCTTGGGATCGGTCTCGCTCCCCAGGACGGGCAGGATGTTGTCGATGCCGTCGCGCGCCGCGTACTGCTTCAAGAGGTCGATCATCTCCGGCTGGATGTCCTCGGCATAGACGCGCCCGCCCTTGGCGACGGCGCGGGCGAGCCGCCGCGAGTAGAAGCCGGTGCCGCAGCCGATCTCGGCCACCGTCTCGCCGGGGTGGAGCGCCAGCGCCTGGAGCACGAGGTCGGGGCGCTCCTCCTCGGCGCGGCCCGGGCGCTCGAGCCAGTCGGCGCCGTGGAAGCTCATCACCTGCGCCGGCTTGCGCGGCGGAACGGCGCGCGCCGCCGCATCGGAAGGCGCCGGGCGAGCGCAGGCCGGCGCCAGCAGCCCGAGCAGGGCGAGCAGGGGGAGGAGAGCCGTCGTGCGGGCGCGGGAGGTCATGAGCGTGGTGCGGCGGCGCCTAGTCTAACGGGGTCCGGGAGACCGTGCGCGCGGTATGCTCCTCGCGTTCCCCCATGCGCCAGCGGAGGTCCCCTCGATGATCCAGCAGAGCCCTCGGCCCGAGGTCGAGATACCCGACGTGTCTCTGGCCTCGCTCCTCCTCGAGCGCGCCCGGCGGTTCCCCGACAAGCCCGCTCTCATCGACGGCCCCAGCGGGCGCGCCTACACCTACGGCCAGTGGGCGGCCGCGGTCCGCCGCGCCGCCGCCGGCCTGGCCCGCCGCGGCTTCGCGAAGGGCGACGTGCTGGCGATCTACAGCCCCAACCTGCCCGAGTACGCGATCGCCTTCCATGCCGCCGCGCTCGCCGGCGGGATCGTCACCACGGTCAACCCGCTGTACACGGTCGACGAGCTGGCCTACCAGCTCCGCGACTCGGGGGCGAAGCACCTCATCGCCGCCGCCCCGTTCCTCGACAAGGCGCTCGCCGCCGCCCGCGCCGTGGGCCTCTCCCGGATCTACGTCTTCGGTGAGGGAGAAGGGGCGGTCCCCTTCGCCGAGCTCCTCGCCGACGCCGCCGACGAGCCGGTCCCCGAGCCCGCCATCGTTCCCGGCGAGGACCTCGTCGTCCTCCCCTACTCGAGCGGCACGACCGGCCTCCCCAAGGGGGTCATGCTCACCCACCGGAACCTGGTCGCCAACCTCCTGCAGACGGCCGGCGCCCTGCCCGAGGTCGGGGCGGACGACACGGTCGTCGCCGTGTTGCCCTTCTTCCACATCTACGGCCTCGTCGTCGTCCTCAACCTCGGCCTCTACCACGGCGCCACCCTCGTCACCCTGCCCCGCTTCGAGCTCGAGTCCTTTCTCGCCACGCTGGAGCGCTACGGCGTCACCTTCGCGAGCGTCGTGCCGCCGATCGTCCTCGCGCTCGCCAAGCACCCGGCGGTCGACGGCCACGACCTGTCGAAGCTCCGCATGATCTTCTCCGGGGCGGCGCCCCTCGGCGAGGACCTCGCGGAGGCCTGCGCGAGCCGCCTCGGCTGCCGGGTGTTCCAAGGCTACGGCCTGACCGAGACGAGCCCGGTGACCCACATGGCCGATCCGGCGCAGCCGAAGCCGGGGTCGGTCGGCTTGCCCCTCCCCAACACCGAGTGCCGGATCGCCGACCTCGAGAGCGGCGCCACGCTCGACGCCGGCGAGCGCGGCGAGGTCTGCATCCGCGGGCCGCAGACGATGAAGGGGTACCTCAACCGGCCCGACGCCACCGCCGCCATGATCGACGGCGAGGGGTGGCTCCATACCGGCGACATCGGCTACGTCGACGCGGACGGCCACCTCTTCATCGTCGACCGCCTGAAGGAGCTGATCAAGTTCAAGGGCCTCCAGGTGGCGCCGGCCGAGCTCGAGGCGGTCCTCCTCACCCATCCGGCGATCGCCGACGCCGCCGTGATCCCGAGCCCGGACGAGGAGGCGGGCGAGGTCCCCAAGGCCTTCGTCGTCCTGCGGGACGCGGCGGCGGCGCCGGAGGAGATCCTCGCCTTCGTCGCCGCGCGGGTCGCCCCGTACAAGCGGGTGCGGCACCTCGAGGTGGTGGAGCAGATCCCCAAGTCCGCCTCCGGCAAGATCCTCCGCCGCGTCCTCGTCGAGCGCGAGCGGGCGCGGCGGGCCGGCGGAGCGGGCTAGCTCCACGCCAGACCGCCCTGTTATACGCGCATGCTAATATAAGGCATGTTTCAGGGGAGTGCCCGGAGAGCGGGTCACGCCTGCCCAACCATGAATGGACGGAACAAGAGAGGAGAACCTGCCATGAGACGGAGCCACTTCGCGTTGCTTTGGGTCGGGCTTGCGGTCATCGGTTTCGCCCTGGGTGCAGGCGCGCAGCCGGCGCGCGCGCTCTGCCCGGATGGGTCGTTCCAGTGCACGTGCAACGGGGTCGTGTCCTGCCAGACCTCGATCCTGGGGTGCTGGAACTCGTGCGAGTCCGCGTCGCGACCCGATCTGGTCGCCGGACGCAGCCCGGCGACGGCAAGCTTCTTGGCCAGCCTCGCCCTCACGGCAGCGGAGCGGCAGGGCTCGAACGGGCGCGCCCTCGTCGGCGCGGGATGCACCGCCGAGTTCTGTGACTCGTGCGCTCTGCTGCTCAAGGTGTGTCAGAGAATCCGCAACATCTGCTTCTGCGCCTCCTGAGCCGCTTCGCCGGCTGAGAGCTCGATCGTGCCGCGGTGGACGGTCCCACCGCGGCACGATCGAGTCGCTCTCGGCGCGGCCTCGCTCGGTTACGGGCAGGTCGCGAAGGCGCTGGTGTCGAGCTTGGTGGCGAACGCCTGGCCCTGCGGGTTGCCGTAGGTCTTCATCTTGCCGGTCGCCGTGTCGGTGACCGTGATGTCCACCTTGACGTCGGTCAGCCCGGAGAGGAAGACCCAGTAGCGGTCGAAGCTCACGCAGGCGTCGAGCACCTTGACCGTCAGCTCGACGTTCGCCGGGTTGAAGAACCAGAAGTAGCCGGTGTCGCCGGTGAGGGCCACGGCGTTGGCGTCGCCGGATTGCGCCACCCCGCCCGCCGGGCCGATCGTCCAGTGCGCGGTGACGCGGAAGCGGCTGCGGTTGAGGCACAGCGCCTTCGCGTCCGGCACGCAGCCGCCGGTCGCCTCGACGGCGCCGATGTCGCAGCGACCGGCCTCGCCGCCGCGCATCTCGCCGCGCTGGTCGATCGCATCGCAGGAGCTGCCGCCGCTCCCCGGCGCGGCCGGGTTGCCGGCGTCGATCGCCGGGCTGGTGGGGAGCGGCGCGAGCGTCGGGGTGGGGCCGCCGTTGGTCCCGAACGGCGCCAGGTGCGGGGCGAGGGGGGCGCCCGCCGTGCCCGTGAGGTCGTGCTTGGCCGCCTGGAAGTCGATGCAGCCGGTGGGATCGCCCACCAGGTTGTAGCCGCCGGAGGCGACCGAGCTCAGGCAGTCCGGGCTCTGCGGCGCGGTGTTGGCGGCGAGGATGGTGTTGCGGAGCTCCGCCACCTCCGGGCCGAGGAACGCCGAGCCCTCGGCGAAGGCGCCGCCCGCTTCGACCGCGGCGTGGTTGCCGGAGATCGTCGCGTTGTCGACGACCGCGGAGAGCCGGGAGTAGAGATAGAGGCCGCCGCCGGCGTTGGCTGCCGAGTTGCCGAAGAGGGTCGAGTCGACGAGCGTCATCGCGCCGTGCGCCGCGATGCCGCCGCCGTCGCGCGCCGAGTTGCCGCTGATCGTGCTGGCGGCGACGGTGAGCGTGACGCCGGTGCCCGCCGAGAGGATGCCGCCCCCCGGCCCGGTCGTCGACACCGAGCCGGAGACCACCGAGCGGGTGAGGGCGAGCGCGCCGGCGTTGCGGATCGCCCCGCCGCCGTCCGCGTCGACGCGGCCGTTCTGCACGGTGACGCCGATGAGCTCGAGGCGGGCGCCGGGCCGCACGTCGAAGACGCGGTCGAGCGCGGCGCCGTCGACGATCGTCGACGCCGCGCCGGCGCCCAGCACCGTGAGGTCCGAGGTGACGTCGAGGTCGCCGGTCGCCGCGGCGTCTTCGCCGGCGCCGCCGCGGGTGAGGACATACGCGCCGGGGCCGAGCACGATGACGTTCGACCCCGCCGCGGCGTTCGCCGCGATCACCGCCTCGCGCAGCGAGCAGTCGGCGTCGCAGGCGCCGTCCGCGGTGTCGGCGGTCTTGCTGGGGAAGAAGACGGCGGCGGCGGCCGGTGCCGCGGCGAGCGCGGCGGCGACGAGAAGCGTCGACGACAGGGCACACCAATTCCTACGCATACGAGGGCTCCTCTTCGAGAGAGATCCAGCCCGGCCCGCTGGAGGGTTCGTTCGCGCCGGCGCCGCGCGGCGCCGCTCGAAGCCGGGCTCCTACCTCAGACCTTCCGAGCTCCGAACTGCCTGCAATCTAAGAAACTTACCTCTGCCCGATATGTACGCGGAGAGGGCGCGCGGCGTCTACGGAGCGCCGCCGAGTCAGCGCGCCGATTGACCTGATCCACTGATTTCGCCCAGTATCGCCGAGGAGGTCCATCGATGCGCCTGACGCGGCTGGGAGAGGTGATCTTCGCTGTCAGCTTTGCGGGGTTTGGGGTGCTGATCCTCGTCTCCGGTGATCTCGAGCTGCTCTGGAAGCTCTTCCCGGCATGGGGTCCCTGGCGCGAGCCCATCGCCTATGCCTCGGGCCTCATGCTGCTCGCGGGCGGGCTTGGAATGCTGCTGCCGCGCACGGCCAGGCTCGGCACGCTCGTCATCACGGTCAACGTCTTGCTGTGGCTGCTGGTTCTCGGCCTCCCCCGCGTCGTGGCGAATCCCACGAACGAGCTCATGTGGCTGAACTTCGGCCAGAACCTCATGCTGGTGACCGGCGGGTGGACCTTGCTGGGCTCGTTCGCGGGGCCGGGCGGCAGTCCCGTGTTGAGATCTGCCACCGGCGCCCGGGGCCTGCGCTGGGCGCTCATCCTCTACGCCATCGCGCTCCCCATGGTCGGGCTCTCACACTTCGTGTATCCCAAGGCCGCGGCAGCGGCGGTGCCGGCGTGGCTTCCCTACCACCTGGGCTTCGCCTACCTGACGGGCGCGGCGCACATCGCCGCCGGGCTCGGCATCCTCTTCGGGGTCCTGCGGCGCCTGGCAGCGACGGCCGAGGCGGTGATGATCAGCATCTTCCTGCTCCTCGTCTCCGTCCCGGGCATCGTCGCCAGCCCTGCGACCCGCGATCCCTGGGTGGAATTCTTCATCACGGCGATGGCCGCCGGCGCCGCCTGGGCCATCGCCGGCTCGCTGCAAGGCGCCGCGTGGGGGCTGGCGCGACAGAGCGGTCCGCGCGCGGAGACGATCGTGAAGCGGCCGGGGGCTGCAAGAGATGGCACGTAGGCTCCGATCGGCGTAGACTCCCGCATAAGCCGGCGACGGCGAAGGGACCCGAGAGCCTACCGGCGCGCGCCTGCGGAGGCGCACCGGGCGTGGTGAAGGAAAGGCGGCGCGGAGGTCCCCCGCGCGGGAGCAGCCGATCCCTCTCGGTGAGCATCCCATCCCCATGGGGGAAGGGTCGATCCCTCCCGGGGCAGAGGCCGTCCCTCCCTGGGACGTCGCCTTCCCCATCCGGGAAACCTTCCTCCCCTCTGGGTATCAGGCCATCCCCTTGCGGGAGGGGCAGATCCCCGCGGCGAAAACGTTTGCGCGCGCCAGGATTTTGTTTTTTCGCCGCCACGACGTTTTCTACCGTCAAGCGACGAAAATCAGCCCCGCGATT
>DATBQN010000137.1:0-3989 GCA_036560825.1 Thermoanaerobaculia bacterium | reverse complement strand
GCGCAACCGCGGCTTCTACGTCCTCAAGTCGCGCGGCATGGCGCACTCGAACCAGGTGCGCGAGTTCGTCATCACCTCGCGCGGCATCGAGCTGCTCGACATCTTCGTCGGCCCCGAGGGAGTGCTCATCGGCTCGGCGCGCCTGGCGCACCAGGAGCGCGAGCGCGCCGCAGCCTTCGCGAGGGCCCAGGACGTCGGGCGCCGGCGGCAGGAGATCGCCTCCCGGCAGCGAGCCCTGGAAGCCCAGATCACGGCGCTCCGCGGCGAGCTCGCGGCCGACGAAGCGGAGATCCTGCGCCTGCTCGCCGCCGAGCAGGAGCAGCACGAGCTCGCGACCCGCCAGCGCCACGAGCTGACGAGCAGCCGGCAGGGAAAGCCCGCGCCGTCCCCGGCCGGCGAGCCCTCCGCAGGGAAGGGCACTTAAGGTGAACGCGAGGACTCTCGACCAGCCCGCGGCCGCGGGCGACGATTTCTGGGACCTGCGCCTCTACGTGGCGGGCCAGACGCCGAGATCGGTCACCGCCCTCCAGAACCTGAAGCGCCTCTGCGAGGACCACCTCGCCGGCCGCTACCGCATCGAGGTCGTCGACCTGCTCAAGAACCCGCAGCTCGCCCGCGGCGACCAGATCCTCGCCATCCCCACCCTGGTGCGCAAGCTCCCCGCCCCGATGCGCAAGATCATCGGCGACCTCTCGCAGACCGAGCGCGTGCTGGTGGGTCTCGACATGCGGCCGGGCGGCGGAGCTTAGAAGAACTCCGGCCACGGCGCAGGACCCGGTGATGAGCGACGCCGACAAGACCCGCGAGGAGCTGCTCGAGGAGGTCGCCCGCCTGCGCGCGCGCCTCGCCGAGCCCGAGGAGACCCTGGAGGCGCTCCGCGAAGGCACGGTCGACGCCGTGGTCGTCCGCGCGCCGGCGGGGGAGCGGGTCGTCCTCCTCGAGGAGGCGGACCGCCTCTTCCGCCTCATCGTCGAGGAGATGCGCGAGGGGGCCGCGGTGCTCACCCCGGGCGGCGACATCCTCTACGGCAACCGGCGCCTCGCCGAGATGCTCCGCGTCCACCCCGCGAAGCTCGCCGGCGCCTCGATCCACGGCTTCGTCGGCGCCGAGGCGGCGCCGCTCTTCGCGGCCCTGCTCCGCGTCGCCGAGCGCGGCAGCGCGCGGGCGGAAGTCTCCCTGTGCACCGCCGACGGGGTCGCCGTGCCGGCCTATCTCGCCCTCAACGGCCTCGGGCCGGAGGGCTTTCCCGGCTTCTGCCTGATCGCCACCGATCTGAGCGAGCAGAAACGGCGCCAGGAGCTCATGGCGGTCGAGAACCTGGCGAGCTCGATCCTCGAGCAGGCGCTCGTGGCGCTCGTCGTCTGCGACGAGGCGGGCCTCGTCCTGCGCGCCAACGAGGCGGCGCTCCGCCTCGCCGGCGGCAACCCCCTCCTGGAGCGCTTCGAGACCGCATTCCCGCTCATCGCGGCGAAGGACGAGGGCAGCCTGCCCATCCCTGCCGTCCTCGCCGGCTCGGTGCTCCAGGGGGTCGAGGCACGCCTCGAGCGCGACGGCCGGAGCTTCCATCTACTGGTCTCCGCCGGCCCCTGGCGCGACGCCGCGGGGAGGCTCCTCGGCACCATCTTCAACCTCTCCGACATCACCTCTCTCAAGGCGGTGGAGGCGGAGCTCCGCCGGGCCAAGCTGGAGGCGGAGGCGGCGAGCAGCGCCAAGGACCGTTTCCTGGCGACGCTCAGCCACGAGATGCGGACGCCGCTCACCCCCGTGCTCGCGGCCCTCTCGGAGCTCGAGGCGAAGGGAGATCTCCCGCCGCGCCTGGCGCCGACCGTCGAGATGATCCGCCGCAACGTCGAGCTCGAGGCGCGGCTGATCGACGACGTGCTCGACCTCGCCCGCATCGCCCGCGGCCTGCTCGAGCTCGACCGCCGGGCCTTCGACCTGCGCCAGATCGTCGAGCACGCGACGTCGATCTGCCGCGCCCCGGAGGTCGACGCGCGGCGGGTCACCCTGCGGGTGGAGGGCGAGCCGGCCGCGCTCCCCGCCTGGGGCGACCCGGCGCGCCTCACCCAGGTCTTCTGGAACCTCGTGCGCAACGCCGTCAAGTTCACCCCCGAGGGGGGCGAGGTCGTCGTGCGCTGCTTCCGCGAGCCCGGCGGCCCAGGCGGGCAGGGCGACCGGCTCGTCGTCGAGGTCGCCGATCGCGGCATCGGCATCGACCCGGAGTTCCTGCCGCGGGTCTTCGCCGCCTTCGAGCAGGGGGGCGAGCGCGGCTACGAGCGCCAGGGCGGCCTCGGGCTGGGCCTCGCGATCAGCAAGACCATCGTCGACCTCCACGCCGGCCGGCTCTCGGTGGCCAGCGGCGGCCGCGGCCAGGGGGCGACCTTCCGCGTCGAGCTTCCCGGCGCCCTGCCGGAGCCGGCGAGCGCCCACGCTCCTCCCGAGCCCTCGGCGCCGTCGGGGCCTGCCCGCATCCTCCTCGTCGAGGACCACCCGGACAGCGCCGAGGTCCTGGCACATCTGCTGCAGACCGCGGGCTATGAGGTCGAGGTGGCGCGGAGCGTCGCCGAGGCCCTCGCCGTTCCCCCCGAGTGGATCGACCTCCTGGTGAGCGACCTGGGCCTCCCCGACGGCAGCGGCCTCGACCTCCTGGGCGAGATGCTGCGGCGCCGCCCGGTCAGGCCGCTCAAGGCGATCGCTCTCTCCGGCTACGGCATGGAGTCGGATCTCCGGCGCAGCCGCGAGGCCGGCTTCCGCGCCCACGTCACGAAGCCGGTCGACTTCGCCGGCCTCACCGGCGTCATCCGGCGGGTCCTCGACGAGGACTGATCTTTGCGGCGACAGACGAAAGGAGATCAGCATGTTGGGAAGCAGGGACGCCACCGCGACCGTAGCGGTCAAGGACATCGGAATCGCCAGGCGGTTCTATGAGGAGAAGCTCGGCCTCAAGCCCCTCCACGTCGAGGAGGACCACGGCGTGGTCACCTACAGGACCGGCGGCTCCTCGCTCCTGGTCTACGCGTCGCATTTCGCGGGAACGAACCAGGCGACGTCCGTCACCTGGAGCGTCGGTGGCGATTTCGACGAGATCGTGAAGTCCCTCCAGTCGAGCGGGGTATCCTTCGAGCACTACGATGGTCTGCCGGAGGTCGCTCGCCAGGGCGATATCCATCGGAGCGGCGACCTCAAGCTCGCCTGGTTCAAGGATCCCGACGGCAACATCCACCATCTGATCAGCACCTAGGCGGCCCGAGAGGAGCCTTTTTCGAAAGAAACTGGCTCGGCGTGTCGATTTCGTGGCCCCTCGTTCGTCGCCAGGATAGAGCGCGGGCTCACACCCGGCCGAGGTCGTCCGGAAACCGCGCTCCTCAACCGAAACCGAGAGGAGACCACGATGCGATTCATGATCCTGTTGAAGGCCGACCAGAACACCGAGGCGGGCGTCCTCCCCGACGAGAAGCTCCTCACCGCGATGGGCAACTTCAACGAAGAGCTGGTGAAGGCCGGCGTGATGCTCGCGGGCGAGGGGCTCCAGCCGAGCTCGAAGGGCGCCCGCGTCAAGTTCTCGGGAACCAAGCGGACGGTGATCGACGGACCCTTCACCGAGGCGAAGGAGCTCATCGCCGGCTTCTGGCTGTGGCAGGTCAAGTCGAAGGAAGAGGCGATCGAATGGGTCAAGCGCTGCCCCAACCCGCTGCAGGGGGAGGCCGAGATCGAGATCCGCCAGGTGTTCGAGGCGGAGGACTTCGGCGCCGAGCTCACCCCCGAGCTCAGGGAGCAGGAGGAGCGCCTGCGCGCGCAGGTCGCGGCCAAGCAGTAAATCGCTCCGCATCGGAATGCAACTTGCAGGATTTTTGAATCGAAAGGAGTGACCATGCCCCAGCTCGACACCTACCTGGTCTTCGACGGCAACTGCGCCGAGGCGATGCGCTTCTACGAGCGCACGCTGGGCGGCAAGCTCGAAACCCTGATGACGCACGCCGAGTCCCCGG
>DATBQN010000136.1:0-2373 GCA_036560825.1 Thermoanaerobaculia bacterium | reverse complement strand
CGGCACTGAGATTTTCTATTCAGAGGAGGAGTAGAGGAAGCGCGATCGCTCGCGGGGTCTGGATCTTGCAGCCGGTCTTCCCCTCCAAGACGGCGGTAGCTGTCTCGTCCCTCCCCCCTGGGGGGGCGGTGGTTGGGACAGGGGGGAGGAGAGGTGGGGGGCCGGTCCGGAGCACGAACGCACCCGCCCCCCTCCTGTCCTCCCCCCTTCTCCAACCCGCCCCCTCCCAGGGGGGAGGGACCCGCTGACCGACCGGAGTGAGGATCGAACCGACGAGCTTCCCCGTGGCCATTTCGGCACGCCCGGCGCCTCTCACGCCACCCGCAGCATGAGGATCGACGATGCGCCGACCAACATCTCCAAATCTCCTCAATTGGGCCGTGGCTCTTTTTGCCGCCGCGCTCATGCTCCTCGCCGGCTCCCCCGGCGCCCGGGCCGCGGCTCCCCCCGCCGCGTCCGCGCCCGACCCCTGGTCGGTCCTCCAGGGGGTGCGGCAGAGCCTCGTCTCGGCGGGGCCGACGGGCGCCGACTTCAGCCAGGTCTACGTCCCCGCCGGGTTCACCTCGGGCGAGACGGAGACCGGCGCGCTCTCGCTCGACCTCCCCGACTGTTTGCGCTGGGACTACTCGAACCCCTACCCGAAGAGCTTCCTCCTCTGCGGCGGCATGGTCCACTTCTGGAACCCCGAGGACAAGACCGGCCGCAGCTATCCCATCGACCGCCACAACGAGCCCGGGCTCGACCTGCTGCTCCTCGGCGTCGAGGATCTGAAGGGACGCTACCGGGCGGGCGCCCGCCTGCTCGACGGCCGGATCGAGGTCTCCCTCGTCCCCAAGGAGGGACGCCCCGCGGCGAAGAGCGAGGCTCTCGCCGATGCCAGCTTCGTCGTCGACCCGGCGAGCCAGCGGCTGGTCGAGGTCTCCTACCACGACCGCGCGGGGAACCTCACGCGCTTCCAGATCAAGGCCTACCACGGCCTGCCGCGCTCCGGCCAGTTCTCGCCGCCCTCCGGGATCCGCTGGGAGGAGTGAGCGAGGGCGCGGGCCCTTTCCATATAATGGCCCTGCCCGAGAGAGCTGAATGGCCAACGAGAACTCCTTCGACATCGTCTCCAACGTCGACCTGCAAGAGGTCCGCAACGCCGTCTCTCAGGCGGGCAAAGAGATCGTCAACCGCTACGACCTGAAGAAGGCCGGGGCGGAGATCGAGCTCGAGGGCGAGGAGATGGTGCTCGGCGCCGCCGACGAATTCTCGCTCGGCCAGGCGCTCGAGGTGGTCAAGGGGAAGCTGGTGCGCCGCGGGGTGAACTTGAAGTCGCTGCGCTACGGCAAGGTGGAGCCGGCGAGCGGCGGGCGGGCGCGGCAGCGCATCACCCTCCAGCAGGGGATACCGATCGAGACCGCCAAGAAGGTGGTCGCCGAGATCAAGGCGAGGAAGCTCAAGGTGCAGGCGGCGATCCAGGGGGACACGGTGCGCGTGTCCGGCAAGAACCGCGACGACCTGCAGGCGGTCATCGCGGCGTTGAAGCTCCTCGAGCTGGACGTGCCGCTCACCTTCACCAACTACCGCTCGACGTGAACGCCTCCCTCCAGAGCCCGCGCCGGAGCGCCCGCCCCGCCCGCCTCGCGATCCTCCTCTGCGCCGCCGGCGTTGCCGCGCTCGGATTCCTGGAGCTCGGGGCGCGGCCGGCGGCGGCCTTCTCGCGCGGCGAGACGGTCCACTTCGTGGGCGACGTCGCCGATCCCGCCGGGCATCCGATGGCCGGCCTCACCGTCACCCTGACCGCGGCGCGGAGCTATTTCAGCCTGCGCAAGATGCAGAGCGCCGAGGCGGGCGTCCGCACGGTCTCGGCGACGACCGACGCCGCCGGACACTACGCCCTCGACTGGCCGTGGGACGACCACTACAACAGCTTCGTCCTCGCGGTGGGCTTCCCGGTGCGCAAGGCCCGCGGCGGACAGGTCGAGGAGCTCGAGCGCCGCGACGTCTCCGACGAGCTGGCGGGGCGCGCCGAGGGCGGCCCTCTCGCGACCTCGTTCACGGTCAAGAACGCCGCCTACGTCGAGAAGGTGCGCCGCTTCGTCGGCCAGCTGGCGAGCGACGACGAGCGCCGGGTCTACGACGACCTGGGCCATCCCGACGAGGTCAAGAACGTCCACTACGCCGATCACGACGAGGTCTCCTGGTGGTACTTCGAGCGCGGCAAGGTCTACCGCTTCGAGAGCGGCAGGCTCGCCCAGGTGGTCCCCTTCGACCCCATCAAGCCCTTCTGAGCCTGAGATCACCTTGGCCCCCAACCCGCCCGCCCTCGTCCCCGCACCGCCGCTCGCCGCGGGCCGCTTCCTCGACCTCGTCGGCGACAAGCTCGAGGCG
>DATBQN010000135.1:0-2103 GCA_036560825.1 Thermoanaerobaculia bacterium | reverse complement strand
TTGGTGCCGCGCACGTACTCCATGGCGATGAAGGCGAGCCCCTCGTCGCCCTCCTCGACGACGTCGTGGATGGTGACGATGTTGGGGTGCGAGAGGATGCCGGCGCTCTGCGCCTCGCGCCGGAAGCGGGCGCGGAACTGTTCGAGCTCGTGGTCCTTGACCGAGTAGCCGATGCGGAAGGTCTTGAGCGCCACCAGGCGGCCGATGAGGGGGTCCTTGGCGAGGTAGACGATCCCCATCGCCCCCTTGCCGATCTCGTCGAGGATCTCGTAGCGGCCGAGCTTGGCAGGGGTGTTGAGCGGCGAGACGGGCATCATCTCAGGCTGTCCGGCAAGAGTGGCGATCATAGGCCCCGCCCGGCCCCCGAGTCAAACCTCGGCGGGGCTTTAAAGGCAAACCCTTCTACCGTTTAGACGAGCCGTTCGGCCGCCGTCGCTGTGCTATATTTGCGCCCCTGATTTTGGGCCCTGAAGGAGGTTCCTGAATGCAGGTGGAGAGCCCCGCCAAGATCCGCAACGTCGCGGTCGCCGGCCACAACGATACCGGCAAGACGACGCTCGTCGCCGCCCTCCTCTACACCGGCGGCGTGAGCAACCGGCTCAACCGGGTCGAGGACGGCAACACGCTGACCGATTTCGATCCCGAGGAGATCGAGCGCGGCATCTCGATCGGCCTGGCGACCTGTTCGCTCCCCTGGCGCCAGCACAAGGTCAACCTCATCGACTGCCCGGGCTACGGCATCTTCTTCACCGAGACCAAGCAGGGGATGCGCGCCGCCGACGCCGTCGTCCTCTGCGTCAGCGGCGTCGCCGGCGTCGAGGTCAACACCGCGCAGGTGTTCCACTTCGCGGCGGAGATCGAGCTGCCCTTGATGGTCCACCTCTCGAAGATGGACCGCGAGCGCGCCGACTTCGAGCGCGCCGTCGCCGGCCTGCAGCGGAGCTTCGGCCGCGCCGTGCTCCCCGTCCAGCTCCCCATCGGCAGCGAGGCGGGCTTCGCGGGCGTCGTCGACCTGGTGTCGGCCAAGGCCTACCGCTACGAGCGCGACGGCAACGGCAAGGCGGAGCCGGTCGACATCCCGGCCGAGGTCGCCGGCGAGGCGGAGGCGGCGCGGGCCCGGCTGATCGAGGCGGTGGCGGAGACCGACGACCTCCTCATGGAGGGCTTCTTCGAGCAGGGGACGCTGTCGCAGGAGGACCTCGAGAAGGGGCTCCGCCAGGCGGTGCGCCGGCGCCAGCTCTTCCCCCTCGTGGTGGGCGCCGAGGGGCACGGCATCGGCGGCTCGGCGCTCCTCGACGTCATCGTCTCCGCGCTCCCCTCGCCGGCCGACCGCAAGGGCATCCCCGCCACCAACCTGGGCGGCGAGCCGCTCGAGCTCGCCGCCGACCCGCAGGCGCCGCTCGCCGCCCTCGTCTTCAAGACCCTCTCCGATCCCTTCAGCGGCAAGATCTCCATCCTCCGCGTCGTCTCGGGCACCCTGCGCTCCGACTCCACCGCCTACAACCCGCGCGCCGAGGAGACCGAGCGCATCGGCCACGTCATGGAGCTGCAGGGGAAGACCGGGAGTGCGGTGCCGCAGCTCATCGCCGGCGACATCGGCGCCATCGCCAAGCTCAAGCTCACCAGCTCGGGCGACACCCTGTGCGCCAAGGAGCGGCCGGTGCGCATCGCCTGGATCACGGCGCCCGAGCCGGCGATGGCCTTCGCCGTCGAGCCCAGGAGCAAGGGCGACGAGGAGAAGATCGGCGAGGCGCTCGCCCGCCTGATGGACGAGGACCTCACGCTCAAGGCCGGCCGCGACCCCGACACCCACGAGCACCTGCTCTCCGGCACCGGGCAGCTCCACATCGAGATCGCGGTCTCCAAGCTCAAGCGCCGCTACCACGTCGAGGTCATCCTCCACCAGCCCAAGGTCCCCTACCGCGAGACCATCGCCAAGGCCGCCGAGGGGCACGGCCGGCACAAGAAGCAGACCGGCGGCCGCGGCCAGTTCGCCGACTGCAAGATCAAGCTCGAGCCGCTCACCCGCGGCGAGGACTTCAAGTTCGTCGACGCGATCTTCGGCGGCGCCATCCCGCAGAACTTCCGGCCGGCGGTCGAGAA
>DATBQN010000134.1:0-6190 GCA_036560825.1 Thermoanaerobaculia bacterium | reverse complement strand
GGGAGCGAGTAGGTCCCGTATCTCCAGCAGTCAGTTCCAAGGGCGGCCGCGAGGCCGCCCTTCTTGTTGCGGCGGCCGGTCGCGTGGCTGGAGCGCCGTCTCTTCGGCAGCCGCGCTGAAGAGCCATAGAAGCCCCGGCCTCCTACCCGTCGGGGAGCTTCTCGAGCGCGTCCAGCACCTCTTGCGCCGAGGCGTAGCGGTCCGCCGGGCGCTTGGCGAGGAGGCGGTCGAGGAACGCCGGCCAGCCCGAGGTCAGGTCGGGGCGCAGGCGGCGCGGGTCCGGCGGCGGGTTCTGCAGGTGCTGGAGCGCGACGGCGCTCGCGTTGGCGCCGAGGAAAGGCTCCCGTCCGGTGACCAGGGCGTAGCTCAGGATCCCCAGCGAGTAGAGATCGGTTCGGCCGTCGAGCGCCACGCCCTGGAGCTGCTCGGGCGACATGTACATCGGCGAGCCGACGACGAGGCCGGTCTGCGTCAGGCGGCTGTCGATCCCCGCCATGCGGGCGATCCCGAAGTCGAGGATCTTGACCCGCTGCGCGGTCAGCATCACGTTGCCGGGCTTGAGGTCGCGGTGGATGATGCCCAGCGAGTGCGCCTCGCGGAGCCCGGCGGCGATCTCGGCGAGGATGGAGCGCACGCGGGCGAGCGGCAGCGGGCGCGCCGGATCGATCAGCGCGTCGAGGCGCTCTCCCTCGAGCAGCTCCATGGTGATGAAGATCCCCCCCTGGAAGCGGCCGAGGTCGAAGACGCGGACGACGTTGGGATGGGAGATCTTGCGGCAGATCTGGACCTCGCGCAGCAGGCGGTCCTCGTCGTCGCGGCTGAGCAGGGTCTTCACCGCCACCAGCTCGTCGAGCTCGCCGTCGCGCGCCTTGTAGACGCGGCTCATCCCGCCATGGCCCAGCTCGGCCAGGATGTCGTAACGGCCGGCGAGCCGCCGGCCCACCGCGATCTCCTCCGTGGAGACGGCAAGGCGCGGGTAGGGCGCCTCGACCACGGTCGGCGCGTTGGCACCGCTGGAAGGGCTGCCGTCCAGAGGCTGCACCGAGGCACGCTCGCCGGCGCGGGCGAGGTCGCCCAGCCGGCGCGCGGCGTCGCGGTGATCCGGGCGGACGGCAGCGAGCCGCCCGTAGAGCGCGCGGGCCTCCTCCGGCCGCCCCGCCCCCTCGAGCGCGCGGCCTTCCCAGTAGAGGCTCTCCGGCGCGTCGGCGGCGGAGAAGGCCATGGCGGGCAGGGCCTGCAGGCGGGCGAGCGCGTCGCCGAAGAGACCTTCCTCGACGAGGAGGGGCGCGAGGAGCAGGACCGCGGCGCCGGCGTCCGGCGAGCCGGGCGCGATCTGCATCAGGGCCCGTGCGGCTTCGGCCCTCGCTCCGGCGCCGCCGGCCGCGAGCAGCTCCCGCGCCGCGTCGAGCAGCAGGCCGGCCTTCAGGTAGCAGGCGCCCGCGGCGGCGCGATCGCCGGCCTTGGCGTAGGCGGCGGCGGCGAGCGGGAGCTTCCCCGCCGCAGTGAAGCAGCGCGCCGCCTCGCGCGGGCGGTCGGCCCGCACCCAGGCCTGGGCGGCGGCGAGCGGCTCCTTGGCGTCTTCCCAGCGCGCCGCGGCGCGGCCCCAGTCGCCGCCCGCCTCGTAGGCCTCGGCGGCTTCACGCGGATGGCCCAGCGTGCTCAACACGTGGGCCGCGTCGAGCGGCCGGCCGGCGCGCAGATAGGCCTCCGCCGCCCGCCGGCGATCCAGGTTGGGCGAACGCCCGAGCAGCGCCAGCGCGCGATCGTTCTCGCCCAGCTGCAGATAGGCCTCGATCGCCTCGGCGAGCCGGCCAGCCTCCTCGAGGAGCTGCGCCGCCTTCAGGGTCGGCTGCGCGGAGCCGAGGAGGTCCGCTCCCTCCGCGCTCCGGCCCAGCTTGGCGAGGAGCTCGGCGCGCTGGAGGGCGACCTTCTTCCGCTTCTCGCCCGCCGCGGGATCGCGGCGCGCCGCCTCCTCCTGCTCCAGCCGCTTCGTCTCCAGCTCGAGGACGCGCAGGGCGTCCTTCGGCTGCCCCGCGCGCTCGTAGTAGACGGCGGCGTCGGGCCAGTGCTTGCCGCGCTCGTAGAAGCGGGCCGCGCGCGCCGGCTGCTGGAGCTTCAGGCACCCTTCCGCGGCGCGCCGGAAATCGCGCCCCAGCTCGAAGAGGGCGATCGCCTCCTCGCGAAAGCCGCTGGAGGCGAGGAGCTCGCCAACCTGCTGCGGCGTGGCGCCGGCGTAGCCCTCCGGCGTATGGCCCAGGGTAGCCTTGAGGTAGAGGTCGATCGCCTTCGCCGGGTCGCCGAGCTCGACGGCGAGCGCCGCCGCTTTCCCGTACTCGCCTCCCTTGACGTAGAGGTCGAGGGCCTTGTCCTTCCTGCCTTCCCGCGCGGCCTGCGCGGCGAGCTGTGCGTGGTCGCGGTGGAAAATCGAGAGCATCAGGGTTCCGGTTCCGTCAGAGACCGTCTCCGTAGAGTCGCGCGACCTGCTGCCTGCGGGATGCGAGAAGTATAGCTCGGCGGCTCGGGTCCGAGCCGAGGCCCGGGCGAGGTGGTAGAATTCAGCCAGCAGGAAAGGACGCCGTCATGCGGATCCCGCTCGCTTCTGTCCTCGTCGCCGGCTCGCTGGCCGCCCTGGCAGCCGTGCCCGGCTCGGCCGACACCGTCTATCTGACCAACGGCAAGTCGTTCGACGGCGTCGTCGCCGAGTCGGGCGACAGCCAGGTTCGCATCCAGATGCCGGGAGGCGAGATCCGGCTGCCCAAGGCGAGCGTCGAGCGGGTGGAGCAGTCCGACTCGGCCTTCGCCGAGTACCTCCACCGCAAGCAGTCCCTGGGGCGGACGGCGAGCGCGGCCGACTGGCTCGCCCTCGCCCGCTGGGCGCGCGCCCACGGGCTCGACCAGGGGGAGCGCGAGGCGGCGCTCAAGGCCGCCCGGCTCGATCCGCACCTCGAGGGACTCTCCACCATCCTCCGCGGCTACGGGTACGTCTACGACCGGGACCTCGACCGCTACATCTCGAGCGACGAGGCGATGCGCCGCCAGGGGTTCGTCCAGTCCAGCGGCCGGTGGATCACCCGCGAGGAGCAGGCGGAGCTGCGGCGGTCGAACGAGGAGCTTCAGGCTGCCGAGGCCTCGCGCGCCGCGAGCGAGGCCCAGCGCCAGCTCGCCGAGGCACAGCTCTATCAACAACAGGCGGTGCTGCAGGGGGGTGCCTCGCCCTACTACCCGACCTTCGGCACCACCCTCGGAGTGTTCCCCGGTTTCTTCCCGCCCGTCGTCTTTCCCCACCCTGGGCACGGTCACGGCCGGAGCTTCCCGGGCTCGGGCGGGCACCGCTCGGTCTTCGGCTCGCCGATGCGCGGGAACGCCGGCTTCCAGGGCCTCGCAGGACGGGTCCCCGGCAGTCTGTTCCCCGTCAACCCGCCGGCGCGCCGGCGCTGAGACGCTCGGCCGCCGAGCCTGTCGATCGCCCGCCCTCTCCTCCGTTCCTCCATGCACGCGATCGAGGTAGCCGACCTGCGGAAGGTCTACGCCGGCGGCGTCGAAGCCCTGCGCGGCGTCTCCTTCGCGGTGGCGCCGGGTGAGGTATTCGGCCTCCTGGGACCGAATGGCGCCGGCAAGTCGACCACCGTCCGCATCCTCGCGACGCTCTCGGCGCCCACCGCCGGCGCGGCCACGGTGGCCGGGCTCGACGTCACCCGGCAGGCGCGGGAGGTGCGCCGCCGCATCGGCTACGTCGCCCAGGCCTCCGGCGTCGACCCGACCGCCAGCGGCCGCGAGAACCTGACCCTCCAGGCGCGCCTCCACCGCCTGCCCGCGGCCGGGCTCCGCGCCCGCGTGGACGAGCTCCTCGAGCTCTTCCAGCTCGCCGCGGCCGCCGACCGCCCGGCGCAGACCTACTCGGGAGGGATGAAAAGGCGGCTGGACATCGCGATGGGCCTCGTCCACCGCCCCGAGGTGCTCTTCCTGGACGAGCCGACGACGGGGCTCGACCCGGAGAGCCGCGCCGTGATGTGGCGCGAGGTCGAGCGCCTGGCGGCGGGCGGGCTCACCATCCTCCTCACCACCCACTACCTCGAAGAGGCCGATCAGCTCGCGGCGCGCCTCGCCATCGTCGACCGCGGCCGGGTGGTGGCGGAGGGGACGCCGGCCGAGCTCAAGGCGACGCTGCGCGGCGACCTGCTCTCCGTCGAGCTCGCTCACGCCGAGCAGGCGGCGGCCGGCGCCGGGGTCCTCTCCCGCCTCCCCGAGATCTCCCGAGTGATCGCCGACGGGCCGCGCCTCCATGCCCAGATGGCGGCGGCGGCGGACGGCGCGCGCGCCCTGCCGGGAGCCCTCGCCGCCCTCGAGCGAGAGGGGCTCGCGGTCGCCCGCGTCTCGCTCTCCCACCCCTCGCTCGACGACGTCTATCTGAACGCCACCGGACACGCCTACCACGAGTAGCGGCATGGACTTCGCCCGCGACACCTGGTACCTCTTCGCGCGGCTCTTCCGCGCTACCGTGCGGATGCCGGTCTTCGTGCTGATCTCGGTCGTCCAGCCGATCCTCTGGGTCGTCCTCTTCGGCCAGCTCTTCGGCGCCGTCACCCGGATCTCCGGCTTCGGCGCCTCCTCCTACGTCCAGTTCCTCGCCCCCGGCATCGCCATCATGACCGCCCTCTTCGGCTCCGCCTACTCGGGGCTCGGCCTCCTCGGGGACATCGACCGCGGCGTGCTCGACCGGCTGCTCGCCAGCCCGGTCTCGCGCGGCGCGGTGATCGCCAGCCGGCTCGCCCTCTCCTCGGTCCAGGTGGTCTTCCAGTCGGCGCTGATCCTGGGGGTGGCCGCGCTCCTCGGGGCGCGGCCGCGCGGCGGGGCCGCCGGGCTCGCCTGCCTGCTCCTCGCCTCGGCGCTCCTCGGCGCGGCGCTCGCCGCCTTCTCGAACGCCCTGGCGCTCCTCGCCCGGCGCCAGGAGGTGGTCATCGCGGCGATGAACTTCGTCGTCCTGCCTGCGACCTTCCTCTCCAGCATGATGATGTCCGCCGGCCTGATGCCGGGCTGGATCCGCGCCGCGGCGCGCTTCAACCCGGTCAACTGGGCGGTGGTCGCGGCGCGGGACGCCTTCGAAGGCCGCGCCGACCTCGGGCTCGCCCTACGCCTGGGGCTGCTGGCCGCCTTCGCCGCCGCCTGCGCCGCGCTCGCCACCCGCGCGTTCGAGCGCTACCGCCGTGCCCTCTGAAGCGGCGCGCCGCCTGCTTCGCCGCCTGCCGGCGGCCGCGGAGCTCTCGCTTCGCAGGTGGGTCAGATACTCGTAGCACGAGGGGAGGGTCGCCAGCAGCCGCGCCGTCCGCTCGCGGACGGCGCGGAAGGCGGCGAGCGCCCGCCTCTCGTCGACGTGCTCGAGGACCGGCAGGCTCGCCGCCTTGCGCGCGCTCAAACCCAGGAGCATCACCGAGTACGAGTACGATTCGAAGCCGTGGAAGTAGGGGTTGATGCTCTTCGGGTCGGGCAGGCGCCGTTGCCAGAGCGCGAAGCGGTCGGCGAGGGAGTCGGGCATGCGGATCACCCGCTTGGTGGCGCGCCAGAACTCGGTGTCGTCGCGGTCGCTCGCCACGTAGTGGAGGACGAGGAAGTCGCGCACGCCGTCGATGCAGTCGCCGACGATCCGGTTGTAGCTCCTCACCACCTGCTCGTCGGGATTGCCGTTGGGCAGGTGGCGGACCAGTTCCTCGATGCCGTGCTGGATGAAGAAGATGCCGGTCGATTCGAGCGGCTCGACGAAGCCGCTGGCGAGCCCGATGGCGACGCAGTTCTTGACCCAGGAGTTGCGGCAGCGGCCGATCCGCATCTTGACGTGGTTGGCGGCGCAGCCCTCGGCGGCCGGACCGACCTGCCGGCGCAGCGTCGCCTCGGCCTCGGCGGGCGAGGCGTGGGCGCTCGAGTAGACGTAGCCGGTGCCGAGGCGGTTGTAGAGCGGGATGTTCCATGCCCAGCCCGCCCCGAGCGCGGTGGCGGTGGTGAAGGGCTCGATGCCGCGGACGCTGGCGTCGACCGGCACCTGGAGGGCGACCGCGCGGTCGCAGAGCAAGGAGTCGCCGAAGGAGATGAAGGGCTCGCCGAGCGCCTGGTTGACGAGCAGCCCGCGGAACCCGGTGCAGTCGACGAAGAGGTCGGCGCGGAGGGCGCCGTGCTCGGCGGTCACCAGGTGGTCGAT
>DATBQN010000133.1:0-7616 GCA_036560825.1 Thermoanaerobaculia bacterium | reverse complement strand
GTAGGAGGCGGCGAGGACGACGTCGCCCGGCGCGATCATCCCGAGGTCGCCGTGCACCGCCTCCGCCGGGTGGAGGAAGAGCGCCGGCGTGCCGGTCGAGGAGAGCGTCGCGGCGACCTTCTTCATCACGATGCCGCTCTTGCCCATGCCGGTGCAGACCACCCGGCCGGTCGTCGCGCGGAGCATCTCGACGGCGCGGTCGAAGCGCTCGTCGAGCTGCGGCAGGAGGCCGCGGATGGCCTTCGCCTCGGTCTCCAACACCTCGACGGCGACCTCGCGGGAAGTGCGGCGGGCGCGCGGCGCCGGAGCGGGCACGCTTCGGGCGCTCCGGGCGCTCCGGACACTGCGGGCGCCCGGACGGGAGGCGCGCGGGCTCACGCCACCTCCTGGCGCGAAGGCTGGCCGCGGAGCGCCTCGTGGAGGGCGACGAGCGAGGCGAGGAGCGCCTCCGCGCGCGCCGGCGCGAGCTGCACGGCGGCGTCCGAGAGGGCGTGCGGCGGGTCGGGGTGGACCTCGAGGAAGACGCCGTCCGCCCCGGCGGCGACCGCGGCGCGGGCCAGCGGCTCGGCGTAGCGGGAGAGCCCGCCGCTCTCGCCGCTCTCCCCCGCACCAGCCGAGCCGGGCCCGGGGAGCTGCAGCGAGTGGGTGACGTCGTAGATCACGGCGATCCCGTCCTCGTGCATCATGGCGAAGCTGCGCATGTCGACGACGAGGTTGTGGTAGCCGAAGGAGACGCCGCGCTCGGTCACCGTCACGCGGTCGTTGCCGGTCGAGCGCGCCTTGTCGACCGCGCGCCGCATGTCGTCCGGCGCCATGAACTGCCCCTTCTTGATGTTGACCGGACGGCCGGTCGCCGCGGCGGCGAGCACGAGGTCGGTCTGCCGGCAGAGGAAGGCGGGGATCTGGAGCGCGTCGCAGACCTCGGCCGCGGCGGCGCACTGCGCCGGCTCGTGGACGTCGGTCAGGACCGGCAGGCCGGTCTCCTTCTTGACCCTTGCCAGCGTGCGCAGGCCCTCGGCGAGGCCGGGGCCGCGGAAGCTGCCGAGCGAGCTGCGGTTGGCCTTGTCGAACGACGACTTGAAGAGGAGCGGCACGCGCAGGCGCTCGGCCATGGCGGCGAGGAGGCGGGCGGTCTCGAGCGTCCGCTCCTCGCTCTCGATGACGCAGGGGCCGGCGATCACCGGCAGGCGATGGCCCCCCACGACGACGCCGGGGGCGAGCTCGAACATCAGTTCTCCGCGCCGAGCCCGTCCGGCTCGGCGGAGACGGCAGCGGAGATGTTGGCGGAGACGGGCACGTCCGCTTTTTCCGCGGCGAGGAGGACGGCCGCGCTCTCCGCCGCCTTCAAGGCCGCGCGCTCGGCCTCCTCGCGGCGCATCCGCTCGGCGAGCGCGGCGGCGATGAAGGAGACGAAGAGCGGGTGCGGATCGGTCGGCTTCGACTTGTACTCGGGATGGAACTGGCAGCCGAGGAACCAGGGGTGCTCGGAGGTCGGCAGCTCGACCATCTCGACGAACTTGCCGTCGGGCGAGAGGCCGGAGACGACGAGGCCGTGCTCGACGAGCGCCGGCAGGTACTTCTGGTTGACCTCGTAGCGGTGGCGATGGCGCTCGCTGATCTCGGCCGCGCCGTAGATCCGGCGGGCGAGCGTCCCCTCCTTGAGGCGGCAGGGGTAGGCGCCCAGGCGCATGGTGCCGCCCATCTCCTCGACCCCCAGGAGGTCGCGCAGCTTGTAGATCACCGCGTGCTCGGTCTCGGGGTCGAACTCCGAGGAGGTGGCGTCCTTGATGCCGCAGACGTTGCGCGCCGCCTCGATCACCATGCACTGCATGCCCAGGCAGATGCCGAAGAACGGCACCTTGTGCTCGCGCGCGTAGCGGATGGCGCGCACCTTCCCCTCGGTGCCGCGGCGGCCGAAGCCGATCGGCACGAGGAGGGCGTCGACCTCGAAGATCTCGCGCGGCCAGGTGCCGCCCTCGGCCTCCTCGGCGTTGACGTAGACCAGCTCGACGTGGGCGTCGTTGGCGATGCCGCCGTGGAGGAGGGCCTCGTTCAAGCTCTTGTAGGCGTCGGGGAACTCGACGTACTTGCCGACGATGCCGATGCGCACCTGGTGCTTGGGGTTCTTGATGCGCGCCACCAGGCTCTCCCAGCGCGACAGGTCGCGGTCGTAGTGGGGGAGGTTCAGGAGCTCGAGGAGGATGTCGTCCATTCCCTCGCGGCAGAACATCAGCGGCACCTCGTAGATCGTCGAGACGTCCCTCGCCGCGATCACCTGCCGCGGCTCGAGGTTGCAGAAGAGGGCGATCTTCCGCTTCACCTCGTCGGGGAGGGCGCGGTCGACGCGGCAGAACAGGAGGTCGGCCGAGATGCCGATCTCGCGCAGCTCGCGGACGGAGTGCTGGGTGGGCTTGGTCTTGAGCTCGTCGGCCGCCGCGATGTAGGGGACGAGGGTCAGATGGATGTTGATGGCGTTGCCGCGCCCGAGCTCCTGGCGGAACTGCCGGATGGCCTCGAGGAAGGGCAGCGACTCGATGTCGCCCACGGTGCCGCCGATCTCGACGATCACCACGTCCTGGTCCTCGCCCACCCGCCGCATCGCCTCCTTGATCTCGTCGGTGATGTGGGGGATGACCTGCACGGTCTTGCCGAGATAGTCGCCGCGCCGCTCCTTGTCGATCACCGTCGAGGAGATCTTCCCGGTGGTGTAGTTGTGCCGCTTGCTGGTGACGGTGTGGGTGAAGCGCTCGTAGTGGCCGAGGTCGAGGTCGGTCTCGGCGCCGTCGTCGGTGACGAAGACCTCGCCGTGCTGGTAGGGGGACATGGTGCCGGGATCGACGTTGATGTAGGGATCGAACTTCATCAGGGTGACCGAGAAGCCGCGCGCCTCGAGGATCGCTCCCACGGAGGACGCGGCGACCCCCTTGCCGAGGGAGGAGACCACCCCGCCGGTGATGAAGATGAATTTGGTCGCCATGCGCTAGATCTCCTTAGCTGGTCATCCGATCCTTCGTCGTCCGATCCGTTATCTGCCGCCGGAGGCTCCGCGGTCTCCGGCCGTATCGATCGCATCCCCGCCCGCGATCAGGCCCTCGACCCGCGCCAGATCCTCCGGAGTGTCGACCGAGGGCGAGCCGCGGCGGGCGGGGAGCACCCGGATGCGCAGCCCGTTCTCGAGCGCGCGGAGCTGCTCGAGCGACTCGCTGACCTCGAGCGGCGAGGGAGGAAGCTCCGCGAGCGCGAGGAGCGCCGCCCGCTGATAGCCGTAGATCCCCAGGTGCTTCCAGGGCGCGGCGCCCCCCGGCTGCCGGGGGTAGGGTATCGCCGCGCGGCTGAAGTAGAGGGCGTAGCCCGCGCGGTCGAGGACCACCTTGACGGCGTTGGGGTCGGCGAGGTCCTGGGGAGCCCGCTCGGGAGGGATCGGCGCCGCCAGGGTGACCATGGGGTCCTCGGGGTGGGCGGCCAGGTGCGCCGCGACGGCCGCCACGGCCGCGGGATCGATGAGCGGCTCGTCCCCCTGGACGTTGACGACCGCGTCCGCCCCCCAGCTCCGCGCCGCATAGGCGATGCGGTCGGTGCCGCTCGCGCACTCCGGCGGCGTCATCTCCCACTCCCCCCCGAAGGAATCGACCGCGCGGCCGATGCGGACGTCGTCGGTCAGCACCACGACGCGGGCGAGCCCCGCCGCCGCGGCGACCCGCCGGTAGACGTGCTCGACCATCGGCCGTCCGGCGATCGGGGCCAGGGGCTTGCCCGGAAAGCGGACCGAGGCGTAACGGGCGGGGATGGCGGCGACGATCTGGACGCCTGGAACGGTCTGGGCGCCGGGCACGGTCGTACCCAAGGGACCGGTGCCCGGAAGCGCCGGCTCGAGGTCGACCGTCTCGTTGGGGTGCACGTCCTAATGTAGAGCGGGGGGTGGGAGGGTGTCAACCGCATGACCGCCTGGCTGCATGACCGCCTGGCGGGGCCGAAATCCCGTGGCGAGGACGGGGCGTAAGCAGCGTTGGCCGGGCGGCTCCGAGAGCTGATAAACTACGCGCCGCGGCGCTGCTCTGTGCGGCGAGCGCTGGTATCCAGGAAAGGAGCCTCATGGCGACCGCGCACGATGCGGCGGCTTACATCCTGCAGCGGCAGGGCGAGATGACCGCCATGAAGCTCCAGAAGCTCGTCTACTACTGTCAGGCGTGGTCGCTCGTCTGGGACGAGGAGCCGCTGTTCCCGGAGCGCATCGAGGCGTGGGCCAACGGCCCGGTCGTGCCGGCTCTCTACCGGGAGCATCGCGGGCAGTTCAAGGTCGACTCCTGGCCGCGCGGCAACCCTGCGGCCCTCGACGAGGCGCAGCGCGAGACGGTCGATGCCGTCCTCAAGCACTATGGGGACAAGGCGTCTCAGTGGCTGAGCGAGCTGACGCACCAGGAATCGCCCTGGAAGGATGCGCGGCGAGGGCTGGGTCCGGGCGAGCGAGGCGAGAGCGTCATCGACCACGCCGCCATGGCGGAGTACTACGGCAGCTTGAGCTGAAGCTGCCGCGTGGGCAAGGACAAGGGCCGGCGCCTCAAGCGCCCGAGACAGACGCTCCACCCTTCTGTCGTCAAAGAGGCCAGGTCTGAGTTTCGCTCCTCGATGCAGGACAAGCCCGCCTGGCGTGTATCCTTCCTGCAGCTCGTCGACCCTTTCGGATGGCATGCCATCGGCTCCGAGAAAGCCGTCGAGGTGCGGACGAAGCTCGGGCATTTCGAGTCGATGACCTGGCACCAGATCCTCACCGAGGGCGGCGGGCATAACCATCCGATCCCGGTAGGGGATCTCTGCAAGACGGCTCGAGACCGCCTCGAGGACCTACGCCTCGAGGACATCGACGAGCTCGTGTCGCTGCGGCTTGGCGGTGCCGAGCGGGTGTGGGGCATACGGGACGGCAACGTCATGCTCCTCCTCTGGTGGGACCCGGAGCACGCCGTCTGCCCGAGCTTGAAGAAACATACCTAGCGCCGGCTGAAGCCCGCTGAGGTCGAAGCCGGCGCACCTATGGAGGCCTGAACCGAAGATGATTACGCCGCGCAGGCTCCTTCCTGTCCTCTTCCTGATCGCCCTGATCGCCGCTTCCGTATCTTCCTCCACCGCCGCCCCGGCGCCGGACGAGCGGGTCGACCTCGACATGATGACCCGCATCCGCGCCGAGGGGCTCCAGCACTCCCAGGTGATGGACACGCTGCTCCATCTGACCGACGTCATCGGCCCCCGGCTGACCGGTTCGCCGGCCGCCCGCGAGGCCAACGAGTGGACGCGGCAGCAGCTCGCGAAGACGGGGCTCGTCAACGCCCATCTCGAGGCCTTCCCCTTCGGCCGCGGGTGGTCGTTCCGCCACGCCTACGTGCGCCTGGTGGCGCCGCGCGAGCAGCCGGTCTTCGCCATCCCGGAGGCGTGGACGCCGGGCACCAAGGGACCCGTGCGCGGGCCGGTGATGCGGGTGAAGATCGAGTCCGAGAAGGACTTCGACCAGTACAAGGGGAAGCTCGCCGGGAAGATCCTCCTCCTCGACGACCCCTTCGAGGTCAAGGAGCCCGAGGGGAGCGACTTCAAGCGCTACACCCCGACCGAGCTCGGGGAGCTCGCCAAGTACGAGGCGCCGCCCGACCGCGGCGACTTCCGGAGCCGCGCCATCAAGCGCCGCGCGCTCGCCAAGGCCCAGGCCGACTTCCTCGTCGCCGAGAAGGCCCTCGCCACGATCTCCGTCTCGCCGCGGGAGAGCGGCGTCGTGCGGGTGACCAGCCACGCGCTCTGGGAGCGCGGCGCCGCGCTCGGCGTGCCCAGCCTGGTGATGGCGAGCGAGCCCTACGACACCATCCTCCGGCTGGTCGCCGACGACCGACCGGTCGAGCTCGAGATCGACGTCGACGCCCAGTTCTACGACGACGCCGAGACGGCCTACGACACCGTGGCCGAGATCCCCGGCGGCGACAAGCGCGGCGAGCTGGTGATGGCGGGCGCCCACCTCGACTCCTGGCACGCGGGCACCGGGGCGACCGACAACGCGGCGGGCTGCGCCGTGGTGATGGAGGCCGTCCGCATCCTCAAGGCGGTGGGGGCGAAGCCGCGGCGGACGGTCCGCGTCGCCCTATGGACGGGCGAGGAGCAGGGCCTCCTCGGCTCGCGCTACTACGTCAAGGACCACTTCGCCGCCCGCCCGGAGCCCACCGATCCGGCGCAGAAGGCCCTCCCGGAGTTCCTCCGCGACGACACCTGGCCGCTCGAGCTCAAGCCCGAGCACCGGACGGTCGCCGCCTACTTCAACGTCGACAACGGGAGCGGCAAGATCCGCGGCATCTACACGCAGGAGAACGCCGCGGTGCGCCCCATTTTTGAGGCCTGGCTCGAGCCGCTCCGCGACCTCGGCGCCGACACCGTGACGCTGCGCGACACCGGCGGCACCGACCACCAGTCCTTCGACCGCGTCGGCCTCCCCGGCTTCCAGTTCATCCAGGACGAGCTCGACTACGAGAACCGCACCCACCACACCAACCTGGACGTCTTCGACCGCGCGCGGGCGAAGGACCTCGAGCAGGCCGCCGTCGTCCTCGCCGCCTTCATCTACGACGCCGCCATGCGGCCCGATCCGCTGCCCAGGAAGCCGCTGCCGACGCGGTCGCCGCGGCCGCCGGAGAAGAAGGAGAAGGACGGGAAGAAGCCGTAGGAGCGCGCCCGCGCGCTCCTGCGGAGCGCGGTGCTACATTCCCGCCGTGACCTCGCCGCTCTCGGGACCGTCCGGCCGCGCGCGCGCGACGCTGGCGGTCTTCGTCGTCGCTCTCGGCCTGGCGATCGGGGTGCGGGCCTGCCGCTCGACGCGGGCGCGCTCGGGGCCGCCGACCGGCAGGGCGGAATGGATCTGGGCGCCGCTCGGCCGCACCATCGAGCCGCTCGCCTTCTACGTCGCGCGCGACTTCGACCTCGTCGCGCCGCCCGCGTCGGCGCGCCTCCTCGCGGCGGCCGACGAGGAGTACGTCCTCTATCTCAACGGCCGGCGGGTGGGAGCGGGATGGACGGCGGTCGGGGCCCGCCCGGTTCTCGACGCCTACGAGGTCGCGCCGCTCCTCCGCGCCGGCGCCAACCGGCTGGTCGCCGAGCTGCGCAGCGGGCGCGGCGCCGGCGGGTTCCTCCTGCGGCTCGCGGACGGCGGCGGGCGCACCCTCGCCGAGACCGGCCCCGGCTGGACCGTCGTCCGCCGCTACCATCCCGGCCTCGTGCGCGGGTGGCTGCCGCTCTCCGGCCCCGCCGCGGCGGAGCGCGAGACCGCGGCCTCCTGGTCGCGCCCGCCGGCCGGCCGCTGGGGCGCGCCGCGGGAGGTCGTCCCCCGTCCCCTCTGCCCTTTCGACGGCGGCGCGCCCTCGGCCTTCCAGACCGCCGCGATCCCCGCGCAGCCCGTCCTCCTGGCGCCTGGCACCGTCCGCATCGAGCTGGGGCGGGTGGTCGAGGGATATCTGGCGCTCGACGTGGCGCCGCGCCAACGGCGCCAGGTGGGCCTCGTCCTCTTCGCGCCGAAGCCTGCCGCCGAGCCGCCGCGGACGCCGATGATCGTCGCCCCCGGCGCACCCGTCTGGATCAACGCTCGCCCGCGC
>DATBQN010000132.1:0-14481 GCA_036560825.1 Thermoanaerobaculia bacterium | reverse complement strand
CGCAGGCGGTAGAGCATCACCTCGCGGCCGTCGTCCAACTGGAGCGCGAGCCAATCCCAGCCGATCTGATCGGGGCCGAGCGAGCCGCTGCTCCACTCGCGGTCCATCCAGGCGAGGCCGGCCACGGGATAGAGCTGCCCGTCCGCGCGCAGGGAGCCGCGCGCCGGCATGCGGGTGAGCGAGTAGTAGTACGAGGCCTGGCCGGGTAGGGCGCCCTTGCGCGACAGGCCGCGATCCCCTTCGAGGATCGGCGGTTTCCCCTCGTCGAGCGTGAGATCGATCGCGGCGTCCGCTTCGGCGGCGACGAGGTGCATCGGCGTGGCGGGGCCCGGCGCCGGCGGCCCGGCGGCGGACCAGGTGGCGAGCCAGGCGCGGAAGGGCGCTGCCCGCGCGCCGGCGAGACCGAGGGCGCCGCGGCTCACCCGCTCGAAGGACCGAAAGCGCCCGGCGGCGACGTCGGAGAGCGCGAAGTGGGCGAGATAGACCTGGCTCGCCGCCCACGCCGAGGCCCGCGGCGCCGGACGGGCCGCGAGCGCCCGGCGGAAGAAGGTGAGCTGGAAGCCGAACCGCCTCCCCTCGGGCGTCGCCAGATTCCCCGCGTAGTACCACCACTCGGTGCGGAACTCGGAGTGCGGGCCGTGGTCCGCCGGGAAGCTGAAGCGGCGCGGAGAGAGCGCCCGCGCGAACCCCGTCGCGTCGGCCGCTAGGCTCGCGGCGACCGAGAGGTGGCCGTCGATCGCCGGCGGGCGGTCGCCGCAGCCGAGCGTCGCGAACGCCGCGGCAAGGAGAGAGGAGAAAACGGCGGCCAGCCGGCGAGCCCGCGGTGTCCACACGGTTCGCGTCACTCCTCGCGCAGCGCCCGCGCGGGCGAGGTTCGCGCCATCCTCCAGGCGGGATAGAGGCCGGCGAGGAGGGCCGCGGCGAGGGCCAGGCCGAGGGCCTCGGCAAGCGCGCCGGGCGGGATCTCCATGCCGACCGTCCAACCGAACGAGCGGCGGTTGATGACGAAGATCATGATCACGGCGAGGGCGAGGCCCACGGGCAGGGAGAGGAGGCCCGCGGCGAGCCCCATCAGCCCGGTCTGGGCGGTGACCAGCGCCCAGACCTGCCGGGGCGTCAGGCCGTTCGCGCGCAGCACGGCGAGCTCGCGGGCGCGCTCGAGCTGCAGCGCCATGAGGGCGGAGAGCACGCCGATCCCGGCGACCAGGCCGGCGAGGAGGCGCAGCACGCCGGTGATGAGGAACGTGCGGTCGAAGATGGCTAACGAGAGGCGCTTGAGGGCGCGGCTCGGCTGCACCGAGGCGGCCTCGCCGGCGAGCATGCGCCGGAGCTCCCGCTCGACGGCGTCGGCATCGGCCCCCGGCTTCAGGGTAAGCGAGAAGCCGGAGAGGGCGGTATCTCCCCAGGCGGCGACGTAAGCGCCGCGGTCGATCATCACGATCCCCTGGTCCGAGGCGTAGTCGTAGAAGACGGCGGCGACGCGAAAGCCTCGGTCGCCGCGCGCCGTGCGCAGGACGAGCGTCGCTCCCGGCGCGATGCCGCGGCGCCGGGCGAAGGCCTCGGAGACGAGGAGCTGGCCGGCGGCGAACTGCGGCCAGACCCGCCGCGGATCGCCGGCCGCGAGCTCGATCGATCTCCCGGGGTCATGGTGCGGACGCCTTCTCGCCGACGGATCGAACGAATCGCCGCCGAGGTCGAGCGCCACCAGGCGGACCGGCCCGGCGGGCGTCGTCAGCTCGACGCGGCGGATGGCGGCGACGCGCTCGACGCCTGGGAGGGCGGCGGCGCGCGCCGCCAGCGCGGGGTCGAGCGCGGTGCCGCGGAAGCCGCCGCCGGCCGCCGCCGCGGAGACGTAGAGGTCGGCCTGGAGCGAGGCGTCGAGCCAGCGCACGACCGTCGACCGGAAGCTCCGGATCATGACGCCGATCCCCACTGTCACCGAGACGGCGACGACGAGGGCCGCGATGGCGACGCCGGTGCGGCTGAGGGCGGCGACCACGCCGCTCGCCGCCATCCGGCCGAGGACGCCGAAGAGCGCGCCCATCGGCCGGCGGAGCAAACGCATGAGGGCGACGGTCGCCGGCGGCGAGAGGACGGCGCAGCCCAGGATCACGGCGAAGAGGGCGACGAAGGCGACGGCGATCCCGGCGCGGACGGCGAGGAGGGCGCCGCCCAGGGCGAGGAGCGCGGCGCCCGCCGCCGCGGCGCGCGGCAGCGCCCGGCGCAGGCGCGTCTCGAGCGACGAGCGGAGGAGGACGGCGCGCGGCGGCGTGGCGGTCGCCTCCCAGGCGGGCGCAATGGCCGCCAAGAGCGTCGCTCCGACGCCCACCGCGGCGCCCTTGGCGAGCGTCGCCGCGGGGATCGCCAGCTCGCGCACCGCGAGGACGAAGTAGAGGTCGTTGATCGTCCGGGTGACGAGGCGCACCAGGCCGCTGCCGAGAGCGACGCCGGCGGCGAGGCCGGCCGCGCTCCCCACCAGGGCGACCGCCGCCGCCTCGGCGAGCACCAGGGCGAAGACCTGGGCGCGGGTGACGCCGAGGGCGCGGAGCAGGCCGAGGAGCGCCCGCCGCTGGACGACCGAGAAGGTGATCGTGTTGTAGATGAGGAAGGCGCCGCAGAGGAGCGCGAGGAGCGAGAGCGCGGTGAGGTTGAGACGGAAGGAGCGCGTCATCGTCGCCGTCGAGCGCGAGCGCGCCGCGGCCTCGACGATCGACGCCCCCGGCGGCAGGGCGGCGCCGGCGCGGGAGAGCAGGCGCTCGCCGGCGGCCCCCTCCGGAACGATCAGATCGATGCGCGAGAGGCGGCCGAGCTGGCCGGTGACCTCCTGCGCCGTCGCCACGTCGACGACGAGGAGGTCGGCGAGGGCGCGGCGCGATCTCTCGTCGGCCGGGGAAAGGGTGCCGACGATGGCGAGCCGCACGATCCGCCCGCCGACGCGGATGGGGAGCGAGCCGCCCGGGGCGACTCCCAGCTCGCGCGCCGTCGCGGCCGCGAGGACGGCCGCGCCCGGGCGGGTGAGGAAGGGGGCGAGGTCGAGCCCGGCGCCGCCGGCGCGGCTCAGATAGGGGCGGAACGGCCGCTCGGCGAAGGGGTCGATCCCGAGGAGGTGGAGGAGCCGCCCGCGCGGTGCGCCTGTCTGTGTTGACGTACGGTCGCCCGCTGGCGGGGTCGTCGCCACGGTCACGTCCGCCTCGACGACGGGCGCCGCGCGCTCGATCCCCGCGTTCATCACCAGGCGGCGATAGACATCGTCGGGGAGCCCCTCGGGACCGCCCAGCACCTGATGGGTGGTGCGCCCGGTGACCGCCTCGGTCGAGAGGGTGAAGGCGCGGGTGGCGCTGGCGTTCGCGAGGTCGACGGCGACGACCACCGCGACGCCGAGCGCCACGCCGAGGACCGCGAGACCGATCTGCGCCGGGTGGCGAGCGAGGTGGCGAAGGCTCGCGCGCCAGAGGATGGGGAGCCGCACGCCGACAGTCTAGTCGACGCCCTCGCGAGCCTGGCCGGCTCTGTCTTGACACTCCCGCGGGCCGATGGGAGGCTGCCCGCGGATGCCCCTCGACGAGGAGACCGCGATGGCGCCGCGGGCCGACGCCGCGCCGGCGGCGCCGCTCGCGCGGCCGCTCGTCCTGGCGCTGGCGTTGGCCCTCCTCACCGTCGTCGCCTACCAGGGATGCCTGCGCAACGGCTTCGTCAACTTCGACGATCCGGACTACGTCACCGAGAACCCGGCCGTCCGCGCCGGGCTGACCTGTGCCGGCCTGCGCTGGGCCGCGACCGCGGTCGTCTCCGCCAACTGGCACCCGCTGACGCTCGCCTCCCACATGCTCGACTGCGAGCTCTACGGCCTCGATCCGCGCGGCCACCACCTCACCAGCCTGCTGCTCCACCTCGGCAGCGTGCTCCTGCTCTTCGAGTTCCTGCGCCGCTCGACCGCCCGCCCGCTCCTCAGCGCCGCGGTCGCCGCGCTCTTCGCCGTCCATCCGCTGCACGTCGAGTCGGTGGCCTGGGTGGCCGAGCGCAAGGACGTCCTCTGCGGCTTCCTCTGGATGTGCACGCTCGCCGCCTACCTCCACTACGGCCGCCGGCCGGCCCTCGGGCGCTATCTCCTCGTCGCGGGGACCTACGCGCTGAGCCTCGCCGCGAAGCCGATGGCGGTGACCCTGCCCTTCGTCCTCCTGCTCCTCGACGTCTGGCCGTTCGGCCGGCTGCCGATCGCCGCGAAGGACCGGACGAGCGCGCGCCCGCGGGTGCTCCTGCCGCTGCTCCTCGAGAAGGCGCCGCTCCTGGCGCTCGCCGCCGCGAGCGCCGCGCTCACCCTCCACGCCCAGCGCGAGGCCCTGGCGCGGGACGCCGCGATCCCCGCCTCGCTGCGCCTCGGGAATGCCCTCACCAGCTATGTCGAATACCTCGGCAAGACCCTCTACCCGGCACGCCTCGCCGTCCTCTATCCGTTCCCGCCGAGCCTCCCCCTGTGGAAGCCTCTCGCCGCCGCGGCCGTCCTCGCCGCCATCACCGTTTTCGTCGTGCGATGGGTGGGCCGGGCGCCCTACCTCGCCGTCGGCTGGCTCTGGTTCGTGGGGACGCTGGTGCCGGTGCTCGGCCTCCTGCAGGTGGGAGCCCAGCGCATGGCCGACCGCTACACCTACCTGCCGTCGATCGGGCTCTATCTCGCCATCGTCTGGGGGCTGGCCGACCTCGCGCGGGAATGGCCGCGGCGATGGCGCGCGAGCCTCGCCGCGGTTGGTCTCGGCATGATCCTCGTCCTGACCTGGCTGACGATGCAGCAGACTCGCGTCTGGAAGGACAGCATCACCCTCTTCCGGCACTCGCTCGCCGTCGAGGACAGCTACCTCGCCCATGCCGATCTCCTCGACGCGCTGGTCGCGGCGGGCGACCGCCCGGGGGCCGTCGCCCAGGCCCGCGCCGCCCTGGCGCTCCAGCCGCGCAACCCCCGCGCCTACGCCGCCTTCGGCATCGCGCTCCAATCGTGGGGCCGGCCGGAGGAGGCGGCGCGGTTCCTGCGCGCCAGCCTCCATCTCGATCCCGCGGCGGAGGTGCCGCGCTTCGTCCTGGCCATGGCGCTCGACGACCTCGGGCGGCGGGACGAGGCGATCGCCGAGCTCGAGCGGATCGTCCAGCGCCATCCGCTCTCCGCCCAGGCCCATCTCGGTCTCGCCTCCCTGCTCGAGAAGCGCGGCGATCACGCCGCCGCCCTCGACCACTACCGGAGGGCGATCGCCGCGGCCCCCGAGCTCGCGAAGGCCTACCTGCCGCCGGGCCGGTCGCCCAGGCGCCCCTAGGGTCTAGACCCGGCGTGCCGGCGCCGCGGCGGTCGAATCGACCGGCTGCTCGACGAGGCGGCAGTCCTCGATGCGGAAGACGCGATCGGCGAGCCCCACGACCTCCCGGCTGTGGGTGACCATCACCATCGTCTTCCCCGCCCGCCGCGTCAGGCGATCGAGGATCTCGAGCACCTGAAGGCCGGTCTCGAGGTCGAGGTTGCCGGTCGGCTCGTCGGCGAGCACGAGGAGCGGATCGTGGGCGAGCGCCCGCGCCACGGCGACGCGCTGTTGCTCGCCTCCCGAGAGGACGTCGGGGAAGGTCGCAGCGCGGTCGGCCAGACCGACCTCGTCGAGGAGCGCCAGGGCGCGCTCGCGCGCGGCGGCGGAGATCCTGCCCTTGAGCTCGAGCGGCAGGAGGAGGTTCTCCGCGACGGTCAGCGTCGGGATGAGGTTGAAGAACTGGAAGACGAAGCCGATGTGGTCGCGGCGGAAGAGCGTCCGCTCGCGCTCGGAGAGGCGGGCGAGCGAGACGCCGTCGACGATCACCTCGCCGGCGTCCGGCAGGTCGATGCCCGAGAGCAGGTTGAGGAGCGTCGACTTGCCGGAGCCGCTCCGTCCGACGAGGACGGCGAGCTCGCCGCGGCCGATCGCGGCATTCGCGTCCTCGAGGACCGAGCGCCGCCGGCTCCCCTCCTCGAAGCGGCGGGAGAGGTGGCGCAGCTCGACGAGCGGGGGAGCGGGGTCGGCCACGGCCGCGAATCGTACCCCAGCGCCCGGCCCGGCCCTTGTCCCCCTCCCGGCCGCTGGCCGCACACCAATAGCTAGGACGAAGTCCCGAGCCCCGTCTCTCCGGCCCTGGTCGGCTCCCCCAGCCGGCGTGTCCCCTTTTCCTCTCGCTCGACAGCCTCGACAGCGTAGCCGCGTTCGCTTTTTGCCACCCCGCCCCGATCTCTGGTAAACAGGGGCCGCGCTCGCGGGCGGCAGAGCAGAGTGTCGGAGGCGGGAGGCCGAGATGGCGGCGGAGGCGGAGAGGCAGCGGGTGGTGATCGAGGGGGTCGAGCCGGAGATCGACTGCGGCCGCTTTCCCATCAAGCGCGTGGTGGGGGAGCGGGTGACGGTCGAGGCCGACGCCTTCGCCGACGGCCACGACGCGGTCTGCTGCGTCCTCCTCTGGCGCGCCGAGAGCGCCGCCGACAACCCCGCCGGCGCCGTCTGGCGAGAGACCCCGATGCAGCCGCTCGGCAACGACCGCTGGCGCGGCAGCTTCGGCGTCGCGGAGATGGGACGCTACCGCTACACGCTCCTCGGCTGGGTGGACCACTTCCGCACCTGGCGCCGCGACCTCCAGAAGCGCGTCGAGGCGGGCCAGGACGTCGCCGTCGACCTGGCGATCGGCGCCGGCTACATCGAGCGCGCCGGGAAGCGCGCCGCGGCCGCCGGACGGCGGTCCGACGCGCGCGTGCTCGCCGGGCTCGCCCGCTCCCTGGCGCGCGGCGCCGACCCCGCGGCGCGGCTGCGCCTGGCTCTCGACGGCGAGCTCGAGGAGCTCATGGACCGCCACTCCGACCGCGGCTTCGCCACCCGGTACCGGCGGGAGGGCAGCGAGCTCGAGGTCGTCGTCGATCGGCCGCGCGCCCGCTTCAGCACCTGGTACGAGCTGTTCCCGCGCTCCTGCGGCACCGGCGGGCGCCACGGCACCTTCGCCGACTGCGCGGCGCGCCTGCCCTACGTCGCCGGCATGGGCTTCGACGTCCTCTACCTGCCGCCCATCCACCCCATCGGCGCGGCCCATCGCAAGGGGAAGAACAACGCCGTCGCCGCGGCGCCCGACGACGTCGGCAGCCCGTGGGCGATCGGCGCCGCGGACGGCGGGCACAAGGCCATCCACGCCGAGCTGGGGACGCCGGCGGACTTCCGCCGCCTGGTCGCCGCGGCGCGCGAGCTGGGGATGGAGGTCGCCCTGGACGTCGCCTTCCAGTGCTCGCCGGACCACCCCTACGTGCGCCAGCACCCCGAGTGGTTCAAGCACCGGCCCGACGGCGCCATCCAATACGCCGAGAACCCGCCCAAGAAGTACGAGGACATCTACCCCTTCGACTTCGAGAGCGCCGACCGCGATGGGCTGTGGCGGGAGCTCAAGAGCGTCGTCGACCACTGGATCGGCGAAGGGGTGCGCATCTTCCGCGTCGACAACCCGCACACCAAGCCGCTGCCGTTCTGGGAGTGGCTGATCGGCGAGGTCAAGCGCGAGCATCCGGAGACGCTCTTCCTCGCCGAGGCGTTCACCCGGCCGAAGATCATGTACCGCCTGGCCAAGCTCGGCTTCAGCCAGTCCTACACCTACTTCGCCTGGCGCAACAGCCGCTGGGAGCTCAGCCAGTACTTCACCGAGCTCGCGCAGGGTGAGGTCGCCGAGTTCTTCCGCCCGAACGTGTGGGCCAACACGCCGGACATCCTCACCGAGCGCCTGCAGTACGGCGGTCGGCCAGCCTTCGTCCAGCGCCTCATCCTCGCCGGGACGCTCGCCGCGAGCTATGGGATCTACGGGCCGCCCTTCGAGCTCTGGGAGCACGTGGCGTGCGATCCGGGGAGCGAGGAGTACCTCGACTCGGAGAAGTACCAGCTCCGGCAGTGGGACCTCGAGCGGCCGGACAGCCTGGCCGAGCTGGTGACGCGGCTCAACCGCATCCGGCGCGAGAACCCGGCGCTGCAGTCCGACCGCGGCCTGCGCTTCCATCCCACCGACAACGAGCAGCTCCTCTGCTACAGCAAGACGAGCGAGGAGGGCGACAACGTGGTCCTCACGGTGGTCAACCTCGACCCCCACCACCTGCAGGCCGGCTGGGTGGAGCTCGACCTCGAGCGGCTGGGGCTCTCGCGCGGCGAGGGGTTCCAGGTCCACGACCTGCTGTCGGGCGCCCGCTACCTCTGGCAGGAGGCGCGCAACTACGTCCAGCTCGATCCCGTCTCGATGCCGGCCCACGTCTTCCGGGTGCGCCGGCGGACGCGCACCGAGCGGGACTTCGACTACTTCACCTGACATCCGCGAGGGATGCGATGAAACGAGGCGAGGACAGAGATCGGCGCCAGCCGGAGGACCCGCTCTGGTACAAGGACGCCATCCTCTACGAGCTCCACGTGCGCGCCTTCGCCGATTCGAACGGCGACGGCATGGGCGACTTCCGCGGCCTCACCGCGAAGCTCGACTACCTGGAGCAGCTCGGGGTGACGGCGATCTGGATCCTGCCCTTCTATCCCTCGCCCTGGCGCGACGACGGCTACGACATCTCCGACTACACGAGCGTCCACCCCGCCTACGGCAACCTGACGGACTTCAAGGCGTTCCTGCGCGAGGCCCACCGCCGCGGCCTCAAAGTGATCACCGAGCTGGTCGTCAATCACACCTCCGACCGGCATCCATGGTTCGAGCGTTCCCGCCGCGCCGAGCCCGGCAGCACGGCGCGCAACATGTACGTGTGGAGCGACGACCCTCAGAAGTACGCCGACGCGCGCATCATCTTCAAGGACTTCGAGTCTTCCAACTGGAGCTGGGACCCGGTCGCCAACGCCTACTACTGGCACCGCTTCTTCCACCACCAGCCGGACTTGAACTTCGACCATCCGCGGGTGCACAAGGCGCTCCTCCAGGCGCTCGACTTCTGGATGGAGATGGGGGTCGACGGCCTGCGTCTCGACGCCGTCCCCTACCTCTTCGAGCGCGAGGGGACCAACTGCGAGAACCTCCCGGAGACCCACGACTTCCTGCGCAAGCTGCGCGCCCACGTCGACTCGCGCTTCGCCGGGCGCATGCTGCTCGCCGAGGCCAACCAGTGGCCGGAGGACTCGATCGCCTACTTCGGCACCGGCGACGAGTGCCACATGGCGTTCCACTTCCCCGTCATGCCGCGGCTCTTCATGGCGATCCGCATGGAGGACCGCTTCCCGGTGATCGACATCCTGCAGCAGACGCCGGCGATCCCCGAGAGCTGCCAGTGGGCGACCTTCCTGCGGAACCACGACGAGCTGACGCTCGAGATGGTCACCGACGAGGACCGCGACTACATGTACCGGGTCTACGCCGCCGACCCGCGGGCGCGCATCAACCTCGGCATCCGCCGCCGCCTGGCGCCGCTCCTCGGCAACGACCGCCGCCGCATCGAGCTGATGAACGGGCTCCTCTTCTCGCTCCCCGGCGCACCGGTGCTCTATTACGGCGACGAGATCGGGATGGGCGACAACATCTATCTCGGCGACCGCAACGGCGTGCGCACGCCCATGCAATGGAGCTCCGACCGCAACGCCGGCTTCTCGCGCGCCGCCGCCCAGCAGCTCTATCTGCCGGTCATCGTCGATGCCGAGTACCACTACGAGGCGGTCAACGTCGAGGCGCAGCAGGGCAACCCGCACTCGCTCCTCTGGTGGACGCGGCGGCTGATCGCGCTGCGCAAGCGCCACCGCGCCTTCAGCCGCGGCAGCCTCGCCTTCCTCTACCCGCGCAACCACCGGGTGCTCGCCTTCGTCCGCCAGCACGAGGGGGAAACCATCCTCGTCGTCGCCAACCTCTCCCGCTTCGTCCAGCCCGCCGAGCTCGACCTCTCGCCCTGGGCGGGCTCGACGCCGGTCGAGCTCTTCGGGCGCAACCGGTTCCCGCCGGTGGGGAGCCAGGGCTATCCGCTCACCCTGGGGCCACACTCCTTCTACTGGTTCGCGCTCGAGCCGGCGTCGGATCGGCCGCTTTCCTTGGGCTCGACGGGCTCCGTTGACTCCACCACCGTTCGCATCCGGTGGGACGACGTCGAGGATCGGGGCTGGGAGAGCGCCCTCGAGGGTCCCGCACGGGAACGGCTCGAGGCGGCCCTGCCGGGCATCCTCGCCGCCCGCCGCTGGTTCGGCGGCAAGGCGCGCACGGTGCGCGCGGTGCGGCTCGCCGAGGCCGTGCCGCTCCGTGACCTCGGGGACCTCGGCGACCTCGGAGATCGCGGGGAGGGCGCGAGCGGCGCCGTCCTCGCCCTCCTCGACGTCGACTACACGGAGAGCGAGCCGGAGAGCTACCTCCTGCCGCTCGCCTTCGCCGCCGCCGGGCGCGCCGAGGAGATCGCGGCGCGGGCCCCGCAGGCGGTGGTGGCGCGACTCGAGGGCGATGAGCCCGGGATTCTCTACGATGCTCTCTTCGATCCGGGGTTCGCCCGCGGCCTGCTCGAGGCGATCGCGCGCCGGAGGCGCTTCAAGGACGGCGAGGGGAGCGAGCTCGCGGCCTATCCGACGCCCGCCTTCCGCGAGCTGGCGGCGGGGAGCGGCGGCGACGTCGAGCCGTCGGTGCTCGAGGCCGAGCAGACCAACACCTCGGTGGCCTTCGGCGACCGCTTCATCCTCAAGCTCTATCGCCGCCTCGAGGACGGCACCAACCCCGACCTCGAGGTCGGCCGCTTCCTCACCGAGAAGGCGGGCTTCGCGCACACGCCGCCGGTGGCGGGCGCCATCGAGCTCCGCCGGCCCGGCCGCCGCGAGCCCGCCACGGTCGCCGTCCTCCAGGGGTATGTGCGGAACGAGGGCGACGCCTGGCGCCACACGCTCGATGCGCTCGGGCGCTTCATCGAGCGCTCGCTGACCGGCGCTCCCGTGCCCCCGCCGACCGCGCCGGCCACTCCGCTGCTCGATCTGGCGGAGCGCGAGCTGCCCGAGCCGGCGCGGGAGATCCTCGGCCTCTATCGCACCTCCGCCGAGCTCCTCGGCGAGCGCACCGCCGAGCTCCATCTGGCGCTCGCCTCGCCGGCCGCGGCGGAGACCGCGGGCTTCGCGCCGGAGCCCTTCTCGCTCCTCTACCAGCGCTCGCTCTACCAGTCGCTGCGCGGCGCCGCCGGCCGCACGCTGGACCTTCTCGCGCAGCGCCTGCCGGCGCTCCCCGAGCCGCTCCGGCCCGCGGCGGAGGACCTCCTCGGCGGCCGCGAGCGGCTCCTCGGGCGCTTCTCGGCGCTCCTCGGCGGGAAGATCGAGACGGTGCGCATCCGCACCCACGGCGACTACCACCTGGGCCAGGTGCTCCACACCGGGCGCGACTTCGTCGTCCTCGATTTCGAGGGCGAGCCGGCGCGGCCGCTCTCCGAGCGGCGCCTGAAGCGCTCGGCGCTCCGCGACGTGGCGGGGATGCTGCGCTCCTTCCAGTACGCCGCCCACGCGGCGCTCCTCGACGAGACGCGGCGGGGAGCGGTGCCGGAGTCCGCCCGCGGCGGCCTCGAGGTCCAGCTCGCCGCCTGGGAGCGCTGGGCGGGGGCGGCCTTCCTCGGCGCCTACCTGCGGCGGTCGCGCGCCGGGGGTGCGACGTTCCTCCCCGCCGCGCGCACCGACCTCGTCCTGCTCCTCGACGTCTATCTGCTAGAGAAAGCGGTCTACGAGCTCGGCTACGAGCTCGACAACCGCCCCGACTGGGTGGGAATCCCGCTCGCCGGAATCCAGCGGATCCTCCGAGCACCGGACTCGGCGCGCGAGGGCGGCTGATGGCGTCGAGCGAGCGCGAGCTGCTGCACCAGCTGGCCGAGTCCTACGGGATCCAGGTCTCCTACCACGACATCGCGGGTCGAGCGCAGACGGCGCGGCCGGAGGCGCTCCTCGGCGTCCTCAAGGCGATGGGGGCTCCGCTCGACGCGCTCGCCGACGTGCCCGAGGCCCTGCGCGCCCGCCGCGACGAGCTGGAGGATCGGCTGCTCGAGCCGGTCGCCGTCGCCTGGGAGGGCGGGCCGCCGTCGTTCGACCTCAGGCTGCGCCGGGAGGAGACCGGCCCGCTCGCCTGCCACCTCGACATCGAGGGCGGAGGGCGGCGGGCCTGGGTGCTCGAGCGCGAGGCGCTCCCTCAGGTGGCCCCCGCGGCCTGGCGCCTGGCGCTGCCCGAGACATTGCCTCCGGGGCTCCACCGCCTGAGCCTGAAGACCAGCCGGCGCATCGTCGAGGCGACGGTCATCGCCGCGCCCACCCGCGCCTTCGGCGGCGAGGGCCCGCCGCTGTGGGGGGCCTTCCTGCCGCTCTACGCGCTGCAGACGCGCGCCAGCTGGGGGGCGGGCGACCTCTCGGACCTCGCGCGCCTCGTCGAATGGACGGCCAGCCTCGGGGGCGGCGTGGTGGCGACCCTCCCGCTCCTCGCCGCCTATCTCGACGAGCCGTGCGAGCCATCCCCTTACACGCCGGTGTCGCGGCTCTTCTGGAACGAGATGTATCTCGACCCGCGCGCCTGCCCGGAGCTCGAGGCCGCGCCGGCGGCCGGCCGCATCGTCGACTCGCCGGAATTCCAGCGCGAGGTGGAGGCCCTGCGCGCCCTGCCGCTCGTCGACCACGCGCGCCTCATGACGCTCAAGCGCCGGGTCTTCGAGGAGATGGCGCACCGCTTCTTCGCCCGCCCCTCCGCGCGGCAGGAGGAGCTGGCGCGCTTCGTCAAGGAGAAGCCGGAGGTCGAGACCTACGCCGCCTTCCGCGCCGTCCTCGATCGCCGCGGGGAGGTGTGGCCGCGGTGGCCCGAGCGCCTGCGCGAGGGGACGCTCGCCTACGCCGACTACGACGAGGAGGACCGCCGCTACCACCTCTGGGTGCAGTGGGCGACGGCCGAGCAGATGCGCGGCCTGGCGCTCGAGGCCCGGCGGCGCGGCCCGGGGCTCTACCTCGACCTGCCGCTGGGCGTCGGCGGCGACTCGTTCGACGTCTGGCGCCAGCCGGATCTCTTCGCCCGCGAGGCCTCGGCGGGCGCGCCGCCGGACACCTTCTTCACCCGGGGCCAGGACTGGGGCTTTCCGCCGATCGATCCCGAGCGCCAGCGCGAGCAGGGCTACGCGCACCTGACGGCCTGCCTGCGCCATCACCTGGAGCACGCCGGGATGCTGCGCGTCGACCACGTCATGCAGCTCCACCGGCTGTTCTGGATCCCGCGCGGCCTGGAGGCGGCGGACGGCGTCTACGTCCGCTATCCCGCCGAGGAGCTCTACGCGCTCCTCTCGCTCGAGTCGCATCGCCACCGCGCGGCGATCGTCGGCGAGAACCTCGGCACGGTGCCGCCGGAGGTGGGGGAAGCGATGGGGCGCCACGGCATCCTCGGCATGTACGTCGCCCAGTACGAGCTGCAGCCGGGGAGCGAGGGCCGCCTCCGCCCGCCGCCGGCCGACTCGGCGGCGAGCCTCAACACCCACGACATGCCTCCCTTCCGCTCGTTCTGGAGAGGGGACGACGTCGACGACCTCGCGGACCTCGGGCTCTTCGATCCCGGCGAGGCGGCGGCCGAGCGCGCGCGGCGGCGGGACCTGCGGCGCGGGTTGGCGGCGCTCCTTCCGCGGTCGGCCGCTTCCCCCGATCCCGTCGACCCTGAGGCCGCGAGCACGGCGGAAGCTGTGCTCGCGGATCGCCTGGACTGGCTCGCCGCGAGCCCGGCGCGCCTGGTGCTGGTCAACCTCGAGGACCTGTGGGGCGAGACGGTGCCCCAGAACGTGCCCGGCACGCGGGCCGAGCGGCCCAACTGGCGGCGCAAGGCCCGCCTGAGCTTCGAGGAGCTCTCGACTCGTCCCGAGGTGGTGGAGACCTTGAAGCGCGTCGACCGGCGGCGGAAGGGAGCGGCGAGCGAATGACGGACGAGACCGGCGCGAGCGGCCCAAAGAGCCGGCTGGGCGAGCAGGACCTCTACCTCTTCAACGAGGGAACCCACTATCGGCTGTACGAGAAGGTGGGCGGCCACCCTGGCTCGCGCGACGGCGTCGCCGGTGCCTGGTTCGCGGTGTGGGCGCCGAATGCCGCTCGGGTATCGGTCATCGGCGACTGGAACGGCTGGGACCGCGAGGTGAGCCCGCTCGCCGAGCGCGGCAGCTCGGGCGTCTGGGAGGGCTTCGCCCCGGGCGCCGCCGCCGGGATGCGCTACAAGTACCATGTCGTCTCGCGCTACCGCGGCTACCGCGCCGACAAGGCCGACCCCCTGGCCTTCCGTGCCGAGGCGCCGCCGCGCCAGGCGTCCGTTCTCTGGGACCTCGACTACGCATGGGGGGACGGCGAATGGATGGCGCGGCGCGGCGACCGGCAGTCGGCGCGCGCGCCGATCTCGATCTACGAGGTCCATCTCGGCTCCTGGCGGCGGGTGCCGGAGGAGGGCGGCCGCATGCTCACCTACCGCGAGCTCGCGCCGCTCCTCGCCGATCACGTGGAGCGTCTCGGCTTCACCCACGTCGAGCTG
>DATBQN010000131.1:0-3049 GCA_036560825.1 Thermoanaerobaculia bacterium | reverse complement strand
GACGGCTCGGGCTCCTCGTCGCTCCACCCTCCGTCGCGGTCCTGCCGCAGGTCCAGCATCAGGCGGGCGATGCCGAAGTCCATCAGCTTCGGCACGCCGCCGTGTCCGAAGCTCCCGCGGGTGAACCCGATGTTGCTCGGCTTGATGTCGCGGTGGAGGATGTCGGCGCCGTGGAGGTGCTCGAGCGCGCTCGCCATGGCGATCCCCAGCTCGACCGTCTCGCGCTGGTCGAGCGGGCCGCGCTCGATGCGCTGGGCGAGAGTGCCGCCCTCCATGAGCTCGAGGATCAGCATCGGCGTCCCCTGCCAGGTCTCCATGCCGTAGACCGCCGCCAGGTGGGGGTGCGAGACGCCGGCCGCCGTCCGCGCCTCGCGGCGCAGCCGCATGGCGCCCTCCGGCGAGACGCGGCGGAGCGTCTTCGCCGCCACCGGCCGGCCGAGCGGGAGGTCGCCGCCGCGGTAGACGACGCCCATGCCGCCCACCCCCAGCCGGCGCTCGAAGCGGAAGCGGCCCGGGATCACGTAGGGCACGAGAGCGGTCTCGAGGCGCCGGCTGCACGAGCCGCAGAAGACGGTGTACGGCTGGAAGAGGGTGCCGCAGGAGAGGCACTCCTTGGCGTGCTCGGAATTGGCGGGTGCCGCGAGCTCCGGCGGGGGGCGCCGCCGGTCGTCGCGCCCTCGCGAGGAGCCCGAGCTGTGGTCGAGCTCGAGCTCGAGCCCGAGCGCCGCCGAGGAGGCGATGTCGTAGAGCAGCTTGCGGTCCTCGCGCGGGAACGGCAGGCCGCTCTTCTTCTCGCCGAGCGCGATGAGGCCGAGGAGCGCGCCGTCGCGCGCCACGATCGGCACCAGGAGGCGAAACCCCGAGTCGACGAGCCAGTGGCGGTCGGCCTCGGGCAGGCGGGTCAGGGGCGAGCGCGGATCGGTGAGGTCGACGTCGAGCGGATCGCTCGCGCTCGCCACCGCCTGGACGAGCGCCGAGGAGGTGTCGAGCCGGCGGGCGCGGGAGTGGGGGGCGACGAAGTAGCCCGAGCGGCGGTCCTCGACGAGCAGCGCGATCGACTGCAGGTGGAGGGCCTGGTCGATGCCGCGGCAGAGCAGCTCGGAGAGGTCCTGCGCGCCGTGGGTGCCGCGGATGCGCTGGACGACCTCGGTGAGGATCTTCCGTGCGTCGTACTGCTCGCGGAAGTAGCGGCGATCGATCGCGTCGAGGAGGCGGGCGCGGTAGCGGAAGGCGCCGATTCCGAGGAGCAGGGCGGAGCCGAGAAGGAGCGGCCGGCTCCCCGAGAAGAGGTCGACGACGCGCTCGCCGCGATGGAGGAACAGGTAGACGAAGAGCGCGGCGAAGGGGGTCGAGGCGATGGCGAGGGTCGAGTAGCGGGCGAAGCGGTGCTGGAGCGCCTGCCGCGCGATCAGCCGGATTTGGATCACCCGATGGACGAGCACCGAGTAGGCGGTGACGCAGGGGGTGATCCAGGCGGGGACGAAGGCGATGTAGAGACCCGCCCGGTCGAGCGCCGGCCGGCTCTCGACCCACGGCGTCACCCCGGGGATGCAGTGGATCACCATCTGGATCACCAGCGGCCCGAAGCCGGCGACGAAGGCGCCGAGAAAGAGGCGTACCCGCGTCCGCTCGGCTCCTCTCGCCAGGCGCGCCTTGACGGCCAGCGCCACGAAGGCGAGGGCGGTCGAGAGGATCAGCAGCGTGTCGTACACGGCGTCCGGAACGCGCGGGTCGAGCCAGCGCGGCGCCCGGTAGGAGGCGCTCGCGAAGAGGGCCGAGCCGGCGAAGAGGACGACGCCGATCCAACCCGCGGCGCGGGTGCACATCGCGAGGGTCCGGCGCGCCCGCGAGGTGCTCGCCGGCTCGGGGAACTCGCGCGCGAACCGCCACAGGAAGAAAGGGATGAAGGCGTCGACCGCCATCGCCTCGAGAACCAGGAGGGGGACGGTCCAGGGGGGGCCCAGGTCGGCGGCGATGTGGCGCAGCGGCTTGGTGAAGGAGGCCGCGGCGGTGAGATAGAAGCCGGCGAGCGAGCGAGCCCGCGGATCGCCGCGCCCGCCGACGAGGAGGAAGGCGCCCCAGGCGCCGTAGACGGCGAGGAAGGTGAGATGGAACCCGGCGGGGAAGCGGCTCGCGGGGGATATCCCGTGACGCCCCAGGTCCCAGAGGACCGCCACCAGCGCGACGGCGATCTTGGCCCCCGCGACCGCCAGGCAGAGCCGCGTCCAGGAGAGGGGAGTCTTGGTCGGCGGCACGATGCGAGGGCCCGGAGAACGGCTCAGCGCCCGGTCGATCGGCGGCGCGCCGATCCCCGCTGCAGCTCCACTAGGCGGCGCCCGCAGGGAGGGCGAGACCGGGAGGGTCGGGGGGACAGAACGGCGAGCCCGAGCCGTCCTTCACGGTTTTCGCCGAGGTCGTGACGTCCTCGAGGGTGATCGACGTGGAGCCGGTGGAGTCGGCCCGGTGCGCGGCGAGCCTGCCGATCGCGCGCACCCGCTCGAGCACCTGGACCGCCTCGGTCTCCCAGCGGCCGGTGAGCTCGTCGGTGATCGCCGGATAGTAGATCGTCCGTAGCTGCAGCGCAGCCTCCTGCGATACGCGCGTGTTTCCGGTTCCCTGTCCGAACGCTACCATGATCTGCGACATGATTCCTTCCTGCGAGTAGGCCATGGCTGCTCCTCATACCTGCGCGGTCGAGGACGATCGGGGCTCCTCTCGCAGGCGCCGCATGCGAGCGGGCAAACCGGCCCCCAGCGGGGAGCCGAGCCCCCATCTCCTCAGACGAACTCGGCCCGCGGTTTCGCGGGCCGGGGGCGCCTACTCAGTATTTGACACTGCAGCCGTACGGTTTGGTGAGCGCGGGGTCGGGCGGGCGGCCGGCGGCCTCGGCGGCGAGGCTCTGCTCGACGTAGTTGGTGCGCTGGGCGGCCGCTTGGCGGCCGCTGGGATCGTCGTCGATTGCTCCCTCGTAGGCGATCTTTCCCTGGCGGTCGATGACGAACATGTGCGGCGTCGTCCTCGCCCCGTAGGCGTGGCCGACGGCGCCCGA
>DATBQN010000130.1:0-17230 GCA_036560825.1 Thermoanaerobaculia bacterium | reverse complement strand
CGCGCGCTGCCGCGCCTCCGAGCGCGGGCCAAGTCGCTGGGTCTCCTCGTCCCCCATCTCCCGGCGGAATACGGCGGCGGCGGGCTCTCGCTGGTCGAGTTCGCCGCCGTCGGCGAGGAGCTCGGGCGCTCGATCCTCGGCCACCTCGCCGCCAACTGCCAGGCCCCCGACGCCGGCAACATGGAGCTCCTCCTCCACCACGGCAGCGCGGCGCAGAAGGAGCGCTGGCTCGCCCCGCTCGCCGCCGGAGGGGTGCGGAGCTGCTTCGCCATGACCGAGCCCGAGCGCGCCGGCTCCAACCCCACCTGGCTCGAGACCACGGCGCGGCGCCGCCCGGAAGGCGGCGGCTACCTCCTCGACGGCCACAAGTGGTTCACCTCCGGGGCGGACGGCGCCGCCTTCGCCGTCGTCATGGCGGTGACCGATCCGCAGGCGCCGCCCCACCGCCGCGCCAGCCTCCTCGTCGTGCCGACCGGCACGGCGGGCTTCGAGCTGGTACGCAACCTGCCGGTCATGGGCGAGGCGGGCGCCGGCTGGGCGAGCCATGCCGAGGTGCGCTTCTCCGGCGTCGAGGTGCCGGCGGAGAACCGCGTCGGCGAGGAGGGCGCCGGGTTCGCCCTCGCCCAGGAGCGGCTGGGCCCGGGCCGCATCCACCACGCCATGCGCTGGATCGGCATCTGCGAGCGCGCCTTCGACCTCCTCTGCGCCCGCGCCGTCGGGCGCGAGCTGGCGCCCGGCGAGCCGCTCGCCGGCCGGCAGGCGGTGCAGCTCTGGGTCGCCGAGAGCCGCGCCGAGATCGACGCCGCGCGCCTGCTCGTCCTGCGCGCCGCCTGGCGGATCGACCGCGAGGGCGCCGCGGCGGCGCGGGACGACATCTCCCTCATCAAGTTCCACGTCGCCGGCGTCCTCGGCCGCGTGCTCGACCGCGCCATCCAGGTCCACGGCGCCCTCGGCCTCACCGACGAGACGCCGCTCGCCTTCTGGTGGCGGCACGAGCGCGGCGCGCGCATCTACGACGGCCCCGACGAGGTGCACCAGACCGCCGTGGCGAAGCGCATCCTGGGGAGGTACGCGGGAGAGTCCGGAAGTTGAGACGAGGAGAGCGCGTGCCGGAGCAAGAGTCGTCTGCTGCCCTAAGCCGCTCCTGTAGGGGCGGAGCTTGTCTCCGCCCGCAACCGTGGCAGGCCACAGATCCCGGCTGCGTTCTCCGCACCAGGGCGGAGGCAAGCTCCGCCCCTACCGAAGAGACGTCGTGCGGCGAAGCGTTCGTCGCGACCCGCCTCGACGCGCGGGCTTCCTCGTAGGGGAGGCATGGATCCCGCGCCGCCCCTCGACGGGACCCGCCCCGTGCGCGCCGGCGAGGAGCTGCCGGCCGACGCGCTGGCGCGCTGGCTCGCCGGGCACCTCGAGGCGCCCCACCCCTCCGGCAGCCTCGAGATCGCCCAGTTCCCGGGCGGCCACTCGAACCTCACCTACCTGCTGCGCTGGGGCGACCGCGAGCTGGTGCTCCGCCGGCCGCCGGTGGGCTCGACGGTCAAGACCGCGCACGACATGGGGCGCGAGTTCCGCGTCCTCTCGAAGCTCGCGGCGGTCTACCCCAAGGCGCCCCGCCCCTTCCTCCACTGCGACGACCCGAGCATCCTCGGCGCCCCGTTCTATCTGATGGAGCGGGTGCGCGGCACCGTCCTCCGCGACCGCCGGGCCGGCGGACTGGACATCCCGCCCGAGCGCATGCGCGCGCTTTCCGAGGCGGCCGTCAACGGCCTCGCCGAGCTCCATCGCATCGACCTCGACGCGGCGGGGCTGGCCGACCTCGGCCGCCCGCGGGGCTACGCCGCGCGGCAGGTCGCCGGCTGGGGCGAGCGCTGGATCGCCGCGCGGACCGACGACGTCCCCGAGATCGACCGCGCCTTCGCCTGGCTCGGCGCGAGAATCCCGGCAGAGGACCTGCCGCCGGCCCTCCTCCACAACGACTACAAGTACGACAACCTCGTCTTCGCCCCCGACCTCACGCGCGTAGTCGCGGTGCTCGACTGGGAGATGGCGACGACCGGCGATCCGCGCATGGACCTGGGCTACGCGCTCGCCTGCTGGATCGACCCCGGCGACGCGCCGCCCCTCCAGGCCCTCGCCTTCGGCCCCACCGCGATGCCGGGGAACCTCGCCCGCGCGGAGGTCGCCGAGCGCTACGCGGCGGCGACCGGCCGCACGCTCGAAGACCTTGGCGACGTCCTCTTCTTCTATGTCTTCGGATTGGCGAAGCTCGCCGTGATCGCCCAGCAGATCTACGCCCGCTACCGCCGCGGCCTCACGCGCGACGAGCGCTTCGCCCGTCTCCTCGACGGCGTCCGCATCCTCGGAGCGACCGCCGCCAAGGCGGTCGAGAAGGGACGGATCGATCGGTTGGAGGCCTGAGGCGGCGGCGGCGCGCCGCCGAGCCACATCCTGTCAGGCGGGTTGCTGGTAAAGGCCGACCACGTTCCCCGCCGGATCGCGGAACCTCGCGGTGATCTCGGGCGCGTCGGCACCAATTGGCTGCACGATCTCGCCGCCGTGAGCGACGATCGCCTCGAGGGTCGCCGCCACGCTGTCGACCATCACGTAGACGAGAAGCCCGGGCGCCGCGGCGGGCGGCCGGCCGAGCACCCAGGTGCCGCTCACCTGGCCGGTGGTGTCGTCAAAGGCGGTGTGCCCGTCACCGCGTTGCCGGATCTGCCAGCCGAAGGCCCGCCGGTAGAAGTCGGCCGAGCGCGCGATGTCGGTGGCGGGAATCTCGATGTAACAGATCTTGCCGTTCGCCAGCGTGGGAGGCATCCGTGTTCCTTTCGCGTCGTCAGTATGATGCGCCCTGAGCTTACCAAGTTCAGGAGGCCGCCGGCCCGAAATACCGCTTGATCCACAGCAGGTACCCGAGGAACGCCAGGCTCAGGACCACCAGCACCGTGACGAAGAAGGGGCCCTGGAACATGCCGATCATCACCTGGCGGAATATCGGGTTGTCGGGCTGGCCGGAGGCGCGGAGGAGCTCCTCCCAGTTGAGGCCGCGGGACAAGGTGATGACGGAGGAGACGACGCTCACCAGCCAGAGCGCGAGGTAGCCCCACCAGGCGGCCGGGCGAAGCTTGTAGAGGCCCCAGGCGAGAGCGGCCTGGAGGAGGGCGAAGAGGAGCGCCACCGCCGCTCCCGGCGCTCCGGTCAGCAGGCGACCGAAGAGCGGGAAGGCCGGATGCAGGGCGCTGAGAGCGCACGGCAGCACGACGCAGGCGGCGAGGAGCGCGAGGACGAGCACGGGAAACGGACAGCGATCGGTCCAGCGCGGGTGCGGATCGCGCGCCTCGAAGGTGGCGCGGACGTTGCGGCCGCGGTAGAAGAGCACGAAGGCGAGCGGCAGGAGGATGAGGCAGAGGACGACGAAGACGGCGGTGCAGCCGGTCGCCACGCCGGTGATGTCCGGTCCCCCCGTCTGCGGCATCGCCGCAAAGATGCGCGGCAGGAGGACGAGGCTGAAGAGGCCGCCGACCGTGCCGGAGACGAGCCAGATCCAGCCCAGCGCGAGGCTCAGCGTGCGCGCCCAGCGGCGGGCCAGGATGGAGCCCACCCCCAGCCAGCCGAAGACGACGGCGATCCCGAGGTAGTAGAGGGCTGCCATCGCGAGGCTCGCGGCCGGCGGCGGGTACCCCGGAGGGTATCCTGGGGGCATCGCCGCAGACGTCGCGGGCGGGCGGATGAGGACGGCCAGGAGCGTGAAGCAGATCATGGCGACGCAGCCCAGGGCGATGAGCAGCTCGAGGACGCCGAAGGCGACGATGGCTCCGCTGCGGTCCTTGTGGGCGGGCGGGAACGTAGTCAACGCGTCCTGCATGGCGCGCACCTCCCGGCAGAGCCGCGCCGAGCGCGGCTGGATGGGCTCGAATGCCGGGAGGATACTACCGCGCCGCCTAGGCGAGCGCTTCGATCGGCTCGACCGGCTCGTGCGGCCGCAGCTCCTCGATGGCAATCAGCCGGCCGTCCTCCAGGCGGAGGATGCGGTCGGCGACGGGGAAGTAGCGGTCGTCGTGGCTGATCACCACCACCGCCTTGCCGCGCGCTTTGAGGTCGGGCAGGAGGTGGTGGTAGAAGATCTCCTTGAACTGCGGGTCCTGGTCGGCCGCCCACTCGTCGAAGACGTAGAGCGGACGGTCTTCGAGATAGGCGGTGAGGAGCGCCAGGCGCTTGCGCTGCCCGCGCGAGAGGTCGGTGGTCGAGAGCGCCCCCTCCTTGACCTTCACCTTGTGGGCGAGGTGGAGCTCGGAGAGATACCTGCGGGCCTGGGCGTCGAGGTCCGGCGTCTCGATCCCCAGCAGGCTGTCGAAGAGGTGGAACTCGGAGAAGACCGCCGCGAAGTGCTGGCGGTAGTGCTCGCGCCGCTCGTCGGTCACCCGCTCTCCGTTGAGCAGGATGTCGCCGGCCTCCGGCAGGTAGAGGCCGGTGAGCAGCTTGGCGAGCGTCGTCTTGCCGCTGCCGTTGCCCCCCACCAGGAAGACCAGCTCGCCCGGCCGCAGGGTGACGTCGATGGGCCCCAGGGTGAAGCTCGTCTCCTCGCCTTCGCGCTCGTAGGCGTGGCAGACGCCGACGAGATCGAGCCGCTGCCAGCCCGGCCGCGCCGGCTCGGGGTCGCCGGACTCGGAGGGCTCGGGCGGCAGGGTGAGGCCGAGCTTCTCGATCTTCTCCAGGGCCACGTTGCCCTGGCCGATCTGGGTCGCCATGTTGAGGACGAGCTGGAGCGGGCCGCGGATGAAGAGCAGGATGAGGGTGAAGCCGGTCTTCGCCTCGGTCGTCTCGTGGCTCATCTGCGGCAGGAAGAGGAGGAGGCCGATGACGAGGAAGAAGAGCGCGACGCCCCAGTTGCCGGCGAGGCTGAAGTGGGTGCGGGCGGAGACGATGAGCCGGCGCAGCTGGGTCGCGGTCACCTCGAGGAGCCCGAAGAACGCGCGCCGGCGCTCGCCGTGGAGCTTGAGCTCCTTGGCGCCCTCGGTCATGCCGCGGAAGTGGCCGTAGAGGGTGTCCTGCGTCTCGCGCGCCTGGCGGAGCCGCTTGATCCCGCTGCGGATGGCGAGCCGATAGCTGCCGCCGCCGATGATCAGGAAGGCGATGGAGAGGAGGAGCAGGCTGGGCGAGAGCCAGCCCATGTAGATGAAGCAGCCGACGATGATGGTGCCGTTGACCAGCACGATCGGCAGGTCGGCGAGCGCCGCGCTGATCGAGGTGATGTCGTCGGTCAGGGCGACGAGGAGGCGCGCCGCCCCCATCCGCTCGAGCCGGCGCAGCGGCGTCGCCAGGATGCGCCGCGCGAGATGCATCCTAAGCTGGTAGACCGAGCGCTGCGCGAGCCGCAGGAGGAGGATCTCCGAGGCGTAACGGGTGAGCGGCGAGAGCAGGAAGAGGGTGGCGAAGGCGGCGACCATCTGGGGGGTGATGCCGTCGTGCTGCGCCGCCAGCGCGGAATTGATGACGCCGATCAATCCGGCGCCGGCGATGCCGGAGAGCGCGCCGGTGACCACCGCCCAGACCATCATCTTGCGCGACGAGCGGAGCATGAACGAGATGAGCTTCAATGCAGTCTCTCCCCTTGAACGATGCACTCGGTCATCCTTATTAAGGTACGCTCGGCGCCCCGCAGCGGGACAAATCTTTTGCTCTCTTGCGCTTGGCGCGCGGCCCCGATTCGCTGTGCTACCATCTGCCGGCTCGAGGCGACGAGGCGCGGAAACCGCCTGATTACAAAGGTTATCGCCTCTTTTCCGAACGGCCACTCTCAGCTCGTCGCGAAGGAGGAGGAAGATGAAACTCGGAGACGTGCTCAAGAAGGAAAGGGAGAAGAAGAAGCTCTCTCTCGACCAGACCGCATCGCAGCTCGGCCTCCCGGAGGATCGCTACCGGGACATCGAGGCGGGGAACTCCCCGGTCGAAACCGTGGGCCCGCTGCTCGCCCAGATCGCCATCAAGCTCGAGACGCCGACCTCCCGCCTGCTCGCCGAGAGCGGCAAGTCGAAGGACTGCCAGCCGGGCCAGGCCGGGAAGCTCATCACCAAGCATCGCGAGCGGCGCGAGAAGACGCCGGAGCAGATGGCGGAGCTGCTCGAGATCCCCCGCGAGGAGTACCAGCAGATCGAGGCAGGGCGCTCCGGCATCGAGGAGTACGGCCCGCTCCTGCTGCACTTCGCCGAGATCATCGAGCAGCCGGTGTTCAACCTGTTCTACCCATGCGGGCTGCCGTTCAGCACGCTCGACGACTACCCGTAGAGCGCGCGCCGGGGATCGCGCGGTCGCGGTCCCCGGCTCCGCAGCCTCGCCTCGAGACGGCCGCCTCCCGGCGGCGCCACGGCTCTGCCCTCCGGCATCGCCTCCGTCACCCCCTCGCGTCGGTTAGAATCGGTCGTCGACCCGAGCCGCGGGCTCGCCGCGGGCCTGCCGCCCCCGGGCCTCGCACCCACACCGGGCTCGCATCCACGGAGTGAGATGATCGCCGATGATCGCGACGACCGCCGAACCGAGAGCCTACCCGCTGCGTCGCTGGGACCTGTCCGAGATCCTCCCCGCCCCCAGCGAGGCGGTCGTCGCCGACCGTTTCGCCCGCGTGGAGACGGCCGTCGCCGAGTTCGAGAGCTGCCGTGACCGGCTGCGGCCGGACATGGACCCGGCCGAGTTCCTGGGCATCCTGGAGCGTTACGAGGCGCTCGCCGAGACCGTCTCGCTGCTCACCAACTACGCCTCGCTCTGGTTCTCCGAGGACACCGGGCGGCCGGAGGCGCTCACTCTGATGAACCGCGTCCAGCAGGCGGCGACGGCGGCCGGCAACCGCGTGCTCTTCTTCAGCCTGTGGTGGAAGGGGCTCGCCGACGCGGAGGCCGAGGCGCTGCTGCCGCGCGGCGAGGAGCGCGCCGACTTCCGCCACTTCCTCGCCGAGCTCCGCCGCTTCCGCGCCCACACCCTGGACGAGCGCTCCGAGCAGATCGTCAACCTGAAGGACGACAACGGCATCCAGGCCGTGGTGACGCTCTACTCGATGCTCACCAACCGGCTGGAGTTCACCTTTTGCGTCGACGGCGAGGAGAAGCGCCTCACCCGCGACCTCCTCCTCTCCTACGCCTTCTCGCCGCGCGCCGAGCTCCGCGAGGCGGCCTACCGCGAGCTCTACCGCGTCCACGCCGGCGAGGCAACCATCCTCGGCCAGATCTACATGAACCGGGTGCGCGACTGGCACAACGAGAACGTGACGCTGCGCGGCTACCGCTCGCCGATCGCCGTGCGCAACCTCGACAACGACGTGCCCGACCGCGCCGTCGAGGTGCTGCTCGAGGCGACGCGCGCCAACGCCCACCTCTTCCAGCGCTACTTCCGCATGAAGGCCGGCTGGCTGGGGATGGAGCGGCTGCGCCGCTACGACATCTACGCGCCGCTCGCCGCCTCCGAGCGCGAGGTGCCGTTCGAGGAGGCGGTGCGCTCGGTGCTCGACACCTTGCGCGAGTTCCATCCCGTCTTCGCCCGCCGCGCCGAGCAGGTCTTCGCCGAGAACCACATCGACTCCGAGATCCGCAAGGGCAAACGCAGCGGCGCCTTCTGCTCGACGGTCGCGCCGCGCTTCACCCCCTGGGTGCTGGTGAACTACGCCGGCCGGGTGCGCGACGTGGCGACGCTCGCCCACGAGCTCGGCCACGCCATCCACAGCATGATGGCCGACCGCCACTCCTCGCTCACCCAGCACGCCTCGCTGCCGCTCGCCGAGACGGCGTCGGTGTTCTCCGAGATGCTGATGACCGACCGCCTGCTGCGCGACGAGCGCGACCCGCTCACCCGCCGCGAGCTGCTGGCGGCGGCCATCGACGACGTCTACGCGACGGTCCTCCGCCAGTCCTACTTCGTGCTCTTCGAGATCGAGGCGCACCGCGCGGTGCTCGACGGCTGCTCGCAGGAGGACCTCTCGGATCTCTACATGGCGAAGCTCGCCGAGCAGTTCGGCGCCAGCGTCGACATCGCCCCCGAGTTCCGCGACGAGTGGCTGTGCATCCCGCACATCTACCACACGCCCTTCTACTGCTACGCCTACAGCTTCGGCCAGCTCCTCGTGCTCGCCCTCTACCGGCGCTACCAGGAGATGGGCGAGGCCTTCAAGCCCGGCTACCTGAAGCTGCTCTCCTACGGCGGCGCCGCGCGGCCGGTCGAGATCCTCGGCGAGATGGGGATCGACATCGAGGACCCCGCCTTCTGGCAGAGCGGCTTCGACCTCGTCGCCGAGCGCATCGACGAGCTGGAGAGGCTGGCGGTCTAGGGCGCCGGCGGTTGCGGAGCCGGGCCGACCTCGACCTCGGCGAGCTCGCTCCCCTTCCCCAGCTCCAGGTAGAAGAAATACCTGTCCTGCCGCGGCAGGGCGACGACCGCTCGCCCGGCCGCCAGGGGGACGCGGGCGACGTCGCTCCCGGCGCTGTCGACCACTCGCAGGCTCCCCTCTCCGGCGACCGTTCCCGCCACCGCGACCGCGTAGCGGCCGGCGGGGAGGCATGCCTTCACCATGGCCCAGCCGGCCGCCGCGCCGTAGCGCAGCGGACCGGTTTCGTTGGGCACCGGCTGGCGCATCGCGGCATCGGGGGTGAAGGCGAGGGCCGCGGGCAGGCTCGCGTTCGGCCGGCAATCCTCGGCGAGCGGCTCCAGCCGGTAGAGCTTGAGGATCGGTCCCAGGCTGGTGTCCGAGGGGATCCATTGGGCGATCGGCCGCCAGCCGCCGAGGATGGCGCGGTAGCGCTCGCCGATCGCCCGCTGGTGCGCCTTGACGGTGAGCTCCGGCCGCAGGAAGCGCTGGTAGGCGTCGCTCGCGAGGAGGAGGTAGTCGTTCCCGGCCGCGCGGAGCTCGGCCTCGCCGAGGCGCCCGGCAAAGCGGATCTTCTCCACCGCGTACTCCTCGGGCGGCAGGTCCGGCGTGTAGGACTCCTTGACGATCCGCGCGCCGCGCGGCAGGTGCGCGCGGATCCAGGCGACCGCCTCGTCGCGCGTCGTCGGCCGCGCCAGGCCGACGTCGTCGCGCGCCGTCTCGATCGCCGGCTGGACGAGGCAGAGGGCGGCGAGGAGGGCCGCCGCCGCGCGCAGCGCCGGCCGGCCGCGCGCCAGCCCGAGCCAGGCGGCGAGGCCCGCCCCGAGGTAGGCGGCGACGGCCGGGAGGAGCGGGTAGAGGTTCCGCTTCACCACCATGTTCATGTCGGCGATGAGGAGCCAGAAGACGACGGGGAAGGGCGCTAGCCAGAGGAGCGCGCGCCGCCGCGCGCGGTCCCTCATGAGGAGGACGACGAGGCCGATCCCGCCGGCGGCGAGCGCCGCCCAGCCGAAGCTCTCCACCAGGTTGTCGAGATAGAAGCGGGCGTTGCTCCGCGGCAGCACCCCGATCCAGCCGTGCCTCCCGTACTGGTGGACGCCGAAGAAGATCCCCTTGTCGCCGTAGAAGGCGGCGCGCGGGAAGGCGAGCAGGCTGGGCGTCGTGGCGACGAAGGCCGCCACTGCCGCGAGGCCCGCCCAGAGCAAGCCGAATCCGCGGAGCCATCCGCGCCGGCCGGAGCCGTGCTCGCTGGAAGGGAGTGGGCGAGGCGCCAGCCGCCACGAGATCCAGACCGCGACGATGGCGACCGCCACGAGGCCGGCCGGGTACTTGGCGCCGGCGGCGAGGCCCGCGGCGGCGCCGGCGAGAAGATAGTCGCGGGCGCTCTCCCGTTCGAGCAGGCGCGCCGCGAGGGCAAGGCAGACGGCGGCGAAGAAGGCGGCGGGGACGTCGCAGGTGTTGAGGTGGGAGCCGGCGTTGTAGAGCGGCGAGAGGGCGATGAGGAGCCCGCCGGCCAGCCCGCCCGCGAGCCCGCCCAGACGGCGCCCGAGGGCGAAGGTGGGCAGCACGGAGAGCGCCCCCAGGAGGGCGACGAACGAGCGCAGCAGCACCCAGGCGACGTCGACCGGCTGGGCGAGGCCCCACATCAGATCCGCCGAGCGGGCGGCGGCGCGAGGGAAGAGCCCGGCCGCCCAGAGGACGAACGCGTCGGCGTAGTACGTGAGGTGGGGGTAGACGAAGGAGCGGCTGAGGAGCTCGCCCCCCGCGATCGCCGTCGCGTGGTGGTAGTAGGTTCCCTCGTCCAGGTAGTAGTGGCCGCTCGCCTCGTGGGAGATGCCGGTGAAGCGGAGGGCGAGGGCAAGGATCACGAGAGCGGCCACCGCCGCCGTCGCGCGCCGCCGCTCGCCGCCGGCGGCCCATCCCCCGACGGCCCAGGCGACGACCCAGCCCGCGGCGGCGAGGACTGCGAGGATGGCGATGCCCCGCGCGAGCCAGTGGAGCAAAGGCAGCCGCGCTCCCCCGCCGACGTCCAAGAGCCAGAGGACGCCGAGCGCCGCCCACAGAGCTACGGCGACCCGTGCCACGAGGTGCTTCCAGGGGAGAGCGGCCTCGGGCTCCGGCGCGGAGTGGATCGTATGCATCAGAGATCCCACCAGGCGCGCAGGGCATCAACTCTTCTGTAGGGGCGGAGCTTGCCTCCGCCCGCCGTCGCAGACCACGAACGGCTCCCCTTCTCCGGACCAGGGCGGAGGCAAGCTCCGCCCCTACAGGGTGGGGTCATTCTCGATGTGTCTCCAACGCCATCTACCGCCTGAGTCGACCGCAGCTCGTCACGGCGGCCTCTACAGCTTCGGATGGCGGCGGTGGAAGCCCGTCGCGTCCTGGTAGGCCTTGGCGATGGCGAGGAGCTCGGACTCGCCGAAGAGACGGCCGGTGAAGGTGATGCTCCCGGGCGTGCCGTCCTTGCGGAAGCCGTTGGGCAGGACGACCGCCGGATGGCCGGTCAGGTTGGTGAGCAGGAGGTTGCGGCCGGCGAAGGTGGGCGCCACGTAGGCGTCGATCCCCTGCAGCCGGGTCGCCATCTCGCGCACCAGGAGCGTGCGCACGCGGTTCGCCCGGATGTACTCGACGGCGGGCACCGTCCGCCCCTGGCGAAAGACGTTGGGCCAGGCGTTCTCCTCCTGCCGCACGAGGAGGTCGACGCGGCCGCTCCGCGTCAGCTCGTCGAAGGCGGTCGCCGCCTCGGCGGTGAGGATGGAGGAGAGCGCCTCGAAGGGAAGCGGTGGCAGCTCGACCGGCTGCAGGTCGTAGCCCAGGCCGCGCAGCGAGTCGAGCACCGCGAGGTCGAGGGCGTGCTGCTCCTCCCATTGGGCGTCGGCCTTCTCCGGCCTCTCGGCGAAGAGCGCTTTGGCGTACCCCAGCCGCAGCCGCTTGGGATCGCGGCCGGGGTCCCAATGGAAGGGCTCGTCGACGACCGTCGCGTCGGCGCCGTCCGGCCCGTAGATCGCCTGGAAGACCGCCGCGCAGTCCTCGACGCCGCGCGCCAGGACCCCGATCTTGTCCATCGTCCAGGCGAGCGCCATGGCGCCGCGCCGGCTCACCCGGCCGAAGGTCGGGCGCAGGCCCGTGCAGCCGCAACGGGTCGAGGGTGAGACGATCGAGCCTAGGGTCTCGGTGCCGAGGGCGAAGCCGACCGCCCCCGCCGCGGTCGCCGCGGCCGAGCCGGCGGAGGAGCCGCTCGAGCCCTGGTCGAGCTTCCAGGGGTTCTTCGTCGTGCCGCCGAACCAGACGTCGCCCCAGGCGAGCTCCCCCACCGCGGTCTTGGCGATGAGCACCGCGCCCGCCGCGCCGAGCCGGGTGACGACCGTCGCGTCCTCGTCGATCACCTGGGCCTTGAACGGCACCGAGCCCCAGGTGGTCGGATAGCCGCGCGCCGCGAGCAGGTCCTTGGCGCCCCAGGGGATGCCATGGAGCGGGCCGCGATAGCGGCCGGCGGCGATCTCGCGGTCGGCCCGCTCGGCCTCCGCCATCGCCCGCTCCTCGGTGTAGGTGATGACGGCGTGGAGCCGGGGATCGACCCGGCGCAGCCGCGCGAGATACATGCGCGCCAGCTCGACCGCGGTGACCTTCCGCGCCTGGACGAGCCGGGCGAGCTCGACGACCGGGAGGAAGGCGGCGTCCTCGAGGCTCGCCGGCCGCTCCGGCGACGGGCCCCGGCTGGCGCTGAACGCCCGCTCGGGCTCCCTGGGCGCGGGCCCGAAGCCCGGCGGCCGCGGGTCGAAGTGGAAGGCCGGCGGCACGTCGTTCGGGAGCGCCACCTCGCGCAGGTGGACGTAGGCGTCGCGCAGCTCATCGACCCCCGCGAGCATGAGATCGCGCTGGGCGTCGGTGAAGTGGACGCCGGAGAGCTCCTCGGCGGCGGCGAGCGTCTCGCGGGTGATCTTGGCGCCCTTCTTCGCCTGCGCCCAGAGCAGCTCGGGGAGCGAGGTGGCGGCGAGACCGGAGAGGCCGAGGCCGGAGAAGAAGGCGAGGAAGCGGCGGCGGTCGAGCGCTCCCGGCCCGGCCGGGCGGCGCGCGTCCTGGTGGTCGTCGTCCATGGGACCTCCTGGAGAGGTGGAAGGATCGAGCGGCGATTCTACGGCCAGACCGCGGCGGGGCGGAGGCCGAGCGCCGCGGCCGCCTTGGCGGCGATGTGCTCGCCGATGGCGAGCGAGGCGGTGGCCGCCGGCGAGGGGGCGTTGAGGACGTGGAGCGACCGCTCGGCGGCGAGGATGTGGAAGTCGTCGACCAGCCGGCCGGCGCGGTCGACCGCCTGCGCCCGCACCCCGCTGCCGCCCGGCAGGAGATCGGCGTCGCGGAGCTCCGGCACCAGGCGCCGGAGATCGCGCACGAAGGCGCGGCGGACGAACGACCGCCAGACCTCGCCGGCGCCCGCCGTCCAGGTCCGCCCCATGAGGCGCCAGAAGCCCGGCCAGCCGGCGGTCTCCGCGAGGTCGCGGAGCGAGACGTCCCGCCAGGTGTAGCCCTCCCGCTTGAGCGCCAGGACGGCGTTCGGTCCCGCCTCGACGCGGCCGTCGACCCGGCGGGTGAGGTGCACGCCGAGGAAGGGGAAGCGCGGGTCGGGGACCGGGTAGAGGAGGGCGCGCACCAGGTGGCGGCGCGCCGGCGCCAGCTCGTAGTACTCGCCGCGGAAGGGGACGATGGCGACCTCCGGCGCGGCGCCGCAGAGGCGCGCCACGCGGTCGGACTGCAGGCCGGCGCAGTTGACGAGGAGACGGCAGGCGAAGTCCCCGCGGCGGGTGATCACCTGCAGGGCGCCCACCTCGCGCCGCACCGCGACGACGCGCGCCCCGGTCAGCACCTCGCCGCCGGCGGCGGCGACGCGGCGGGCGTAGGCGCGGACGACCGCCGCGTAATCGACGATCCCCGACTGCGGCACGAAGAGCGCCGCCATCCCGGCGGCGTGCGGCTCGACCTCGCGGAGCTCGCGCGGGCCCAGCCGGCGCAGCCCGCCCAGACCGTTGGCGGCGCCGCGCCGCGCCAGCTCCTCCAGGCGCGGCAGCTCCTCCTCGCGGGTCGCCACCACCAGCTTCCCGCAGTGCTCGCAGGCGATCCCCTCCTCGGCACAGAAGCGATAGAGCGCCGCGGCACCCTCGACGCAGAGCCGCGCCTTGAGCGAGCCGGGCTGATAGTAGAGGCCGGAGTGGACGACGCCGCTGTTGTGGCCGCTCTGATGGGCGGCGAGGCCCTCCTCCGCCTCCAGCACGACGACCGAGAGACCGCCGCGGCCGGCGATCGCCATCGCGGCCGCCGTGCCGACGATCCCGCCCCCCACCACGGCGACGTCGAAGGCGCGAGCGGACAAGGCGGGGCCCGTCGGTCGCCGCGCTAGGGCGCCAGCCGCTCGATCGTCCAGCCGCCGGCGCTCGGCCGGTAGCGGAAGCGGTCGTGCAGGCGGCTCTCCCGGCCCTGCCAGAACTCGAAGACCTCGGGGCGGAGGCGGAAGCCGCCCCAGCCGTCGGGGAGCGGCACCTGGCCGCCGGCGAAGCGCTCGCGCGCCTCCGCCAGGGCGCGCTCGAGCTGCTCGCGGCCGGCGAGCACCCGGCTCTGCGGCGAGGCCCAGGCGCCCAGCCGGGCGCCCAGCGGGCGCGAGGCGAAGTAGGCCGCCGACTCCTCGCGCGAGGTGCGCTCGACCGTCCCCTCGACGCGCACCTGGCGGTCGAGGAGGGGCCAGAAGAAGACCAGCGCCGCCCGCGGGTTCTCGGCGAGCTCCCGCCCCTTGCGGCTGTCGTGATGGGTATAGAAGACGAGGCCGCGCGCGTCGAGGCCCTTGAGCAGCACGATCCGCGCCGATGGCCGCGCCTCGCGGTCCGCCGTCGCCAGGGTCATCGCGGTGGCGTCGCGGGGGTCGGCCTCGATCGCCTGGTCGAGCCAGGCGCGCAGCTGGACGACGGGATCGGCGGCGAGGTCGCCCGCGGAGAGCTCGCCGTGCGCGTACTCCCGGCGGATGTCGGAGACGTCCATGAGCGGAGAGCCGGGAGGAGCGGCCGAGCGGTCCGTCAGCCCGACCCTCGTCTCGGACCCTCCCAGCAGGTGGAGGATTCTACGCGAAGGAGCGCGATCTCTCATCAGTTGTCGAAATCGGCAACCGGTGCCTTCTCGGACGAACCTCGGATGAGAAGGTTTTCTCGTGGCCTGTTTCTTGCGCTGCGGACATGATTCGCAATTTCGATGCCCGAGAAGTGATCACTCGATGTTCTGAACCCGCCAAGAAGCCATATTCCAAGGGCATTTTCACGCGGTTTCGATCAATGCGTCACGTCTTGATTGTCATTGACTTACGCCCTGATTGCGCTATGTTCGCCGGTGGAAGGAAGGAGGATCTCGAGAGCCCATGGCCAGCGCTCAGGCGATCGCGTTGTCGAGGGAATCAACGATCGAGACCACGCCGGCGCCGGCTCTTCAGCGGCTGCGCGCGGCCCTCCCTCCGCCGCTCCGGGGCCGGCTCGGGAGCGCCCGCGAGCTGGCGCAGTTGCGCGCTGAGGCGGAGCGCCAACCGCTCCCCATGGCCTGGCCCGCCTTCGACCGCCTGCTCGCGGGCGGCCTTCCCCGCGGCCAGCTCGTCGAGATCCATGGCTCCCATGGGGCCCATTCGAGCGGGCGCTTCTCAGCGGTGCTGACTGCCCTCGCCGCGGCGACCGGGGTCGGCGAAGCGGCGGGCCTGGTCGACCTGGGGGATCACCTGGACCCTCTCGCCGCGGCGGCGATGGGCGTCGACCTCGCGCGCCTGCTCTGGGTGCGCCCGGAGAGCGTCCGGCACGCCCTGGCGGCGGCCGAGATGCTGATCGGCGGCGGCTTCCCCCTGGTGGTGATCGAGCTGGGCAGCCCGCCGCTCGCGGGGAGCCGCGGCGCCGAGGTCTTCTGGCTGCGCCTCGCGCGCGCCGCCCGAGCGCAGGGGACGGCGCTCCTCGTCTCGGCCCCCTATCGCGTCAGCGGGACCGCCGCCGGCGCCGTGTTGCGCGCGGCGAGGGCCCGTGCCGCCTGGCACGCAGAGGGGAGCGGGCCGCGCCTCCTCCAGGGGATCTCCTCCCGCCTCGACCTCGAGAAGCGCCGCGGCGGCGCCGGCCAGGCTGGCGGCATCGCGGCGGAGGCTTCGGCCGCGGCCTTCACGCTCGCCGCCTCCTCCCTGCCGCCGGCGCGGCGGGAGCTCGAGCGAAACCCGCGGCGCCGGATCGGCCCGGCCGAAGGCCGGCGACCGGCGCCGGATCCGCGGGCGGACGGCGCGCCCGAGCGCCGCCGGGAGGCGCCGCTCCTCGCCGCCGCCGTCTGAATGCCGCCCCCGCGCCTCGCCTGCCTCGCCGTCCCCCTCTTCCCCCTCGCCGCGCGCCTGCGCGGCGAGCCCGAGCTCGTCCGCGAGGCGGTCGTCGTCGTCGAGGGCAACGGCAACGCCGCGCGGGTGATCGCCGCCACCCGCCTGGCGCGCGAGGCCGGCGTGCGGCCCGGCGCCACCCTGCCCCAGGCGCGCGCCCTCTGCCCCAAGCTGGTGGCCCGCGCCCGCGACGAGATGTGCGAGCGCGCGGCGCAGGAGGCCCTGCTCGAGGCCGCCGAAAGCTTCTCGCCGCGGGTCGAGGACGCCGGAGGCGGGCTCGCCTTCCTGGACGTCCAGGGGATCGAGCGCCACTTCCTCTCCGCGGCGGCCTCCCCGGCGCGCTCCTCCCCGGAGCTCGAGATGGGGCGCGCCCTGATCGCCGCCGTCGAGGCGGCCGGCCTGCCGGCGCGGGTCGGCATCGCCGCGAGCAAGCTGGCGGCGCGCATCGCCGCCACCGGCTCGGGCGTCCAGGAGCCGCCGGTCGTCGTCGCGCCCGGCGAGGAGGCCGCCTTCCTGGCGCCGCTGCCGCTCGGGCGCCTGGCCCCGGAGGTGAGGATCGCCATGACGCTCGAGCGCTGGGGCGTCCGCTCGATCGGCGACTTCGCCCGCCTCCCCAAGTCGCAGGTCGCGAGCCGGCTGGGGGCGATCGGCCGCGAGCTCCACGCCACCGCGCGCGGCCTCGATCCCCGGCCGCTCGTGGCGCGCGAGCCGCCCTCATCCTTCGAGGAGGGGATGAACCTCGAGTGGCCCCTCGTCTCCCTCGAGCCCTTCCTCTTCGTGGGGCGGTCGGCCCTCGAGCGGCTGTGCCAGCGGCTGGAGGCGAGGGGCCTCGCCTGCACCCGGCTGGAGCTCTCCCTCCGCCTCGAGCCCGACGGCCACCAGGAGCGCGCGATCGACCTGCCGGCGCCGACCCGCGACGTCAAGACGCTCCTCACCCTGGTCCGGCTCGACCTCGAGGCGCGCCCGCCCGGGGCGCCGGTCTCCGGCTTCACCCTCCTCGCCCAGCCCGACCGCCCGCGCGAGGCGCAGCTCTCGCTCTACGGCCCGGCGGCGCTCTCGCCCGACAAGCTGGCCACCACCGTCGCCCGGCTCTTCGCCCTCCTGGGCTCCGGCCGGGTCGGCTCGCCACGCCCGGCGGAAGGCCACGGCCCCGAGCGCTTCGGGCTGGTCGAGTACGCCCCTCCTCCCCCGCCACCGGTCCGCCGCGCGCCGCCGGCCGGGCGCGGCCTCCTCGCCGTGCGGGTGCTGCGGCCGCCGATCGGGCTCGAGGTGATCACCGGCGGGCCGCACGCCGACGCCGACGCCGCGCCGATCGAGGTCCGGACCCCCGCCGACGGCGCGGCCGCCCGGCGCCCCAAGATCCACGGCGAGGTGAAGGTGGCCGCCGGTCCCTGGACGCTCGAGGAGGAGTGGTGGGCGGAAGAGCCGGTGGGCCGCGACTACTGGGACGTCGAGCTCGCCGGCGGCGGCCTCTACCGGATCTTCCGCGACCGCACGAGCGGCGAGTGGTACGCGGA
>DATBQN010000129.1:0-3017 GCA_036560825.1 Thermoanaerobaculia bacterium | reverse complement strand
GGCGATCGAGCGCCGCCTTCTGCTGCTTCTGGTTGATCACCTCCTGGCGCACGCGGGGCTCCACCTCGGCGAGCGGCGGCGTGTGCGGCGGATAGACCTCCTTGAGGAAGAAGATGGCCCAGCCGCGCGGCAGCTGCTGGGGCTGCGAGACCTCGCCCTTCTTCATCGCGAAGAGGGCGCTCGCCACGGCCGGCTGGCGCCCGACGCCGGGGACCCAGTCGTTCTGGCCGAACCGGGGGCTGACGGCGAAGCTCACCATGGGGTCGTCCTTGACCGCCGCCTTCAAGGCGTCGGCGGTCTTCGGCTTCGCCTTGTCGACGCGCTCGGCGAGGTCCTTGATGCGGCTCTCGCCGATCGTCCTGGCGCGCTCGGTGGCGAGCTGGCTGGAGATCTGCGAGCGCACGTCCGCCAGCGGCCGCACGCCGCCGGGATGCTTCTCGAGCACCTCGAACAGATGGTAACCGAGCGGCGAGCGCACCGGGCCGACCAGCTTGCCGGTGGGCGCGGCGAAGGCCGCGTCCTCGAACTCCTTGACGTTGCGGTTGTGGCCGAAGAAGCCCATGTCGCCGCCGCGGGTCTTCGAGCTCGCGTCGTCGGAGATCTCCGCCGCCACCTTGGCGAAGTCCTGATGGCCGTCGATCCGCTTCTTCGCCTCGTCGATGCGCTGCTTGGCCGCCGCGTCGTCGCGCTGGTCGTTGACGGCGACGAGGATCTGGCGCGCGTGGATCTCCTCCTCCTGCTTGAACTCGTCCTGGTGCGCGTCGTAGTAGCTCTTGACCGCCTGCTCGTCGGGCATGTTCTCGGCCTGGATCTTGTAGGTCTCGAGCAGGACGTAGGCCACCTCGCGCTGCTCCGGCAGCTTGAACTCGTCCTTGTGGGAGCCGTAGTAGGCGTTGAGCTCGGCCGGCGAGGCGGCCGGCAGCTCGCCCATGGCGCGCGGCGCCTGGATGAAGCGGATCTTCGCCTTCTCGACCTGGTCGCGGTAGGTCTGCTCGACCTCCTGGTCGGGGATGTAGATGCCGGCGCGGAGGACCTCCATGAGCTTCTGCTCCAGCACGGCGTTGCGCTCCTCGCGCTCGAAGGCGTCGACGGTGAAGTGCTGCGACTGCAGGAACTGGTTGTAGATCGGCTCGCCGAGGAAGCGTCCCTGGTCGTCCTTGAACATCGAGAGGATGCGCTGGCGCACCTCCTCGTCCGTCGCGGTGAGCCCCAGCCGGCGCGCCTCGGCGGTGAGGATCCGCTCCTTGATGAGCTCGTTGAGCACCTGGATGGGAAGCCGCATCTGCTTTTCGACCTCGGGGGTGAACTTCTCGCCGTACGTGCGGCGATAGTTCTCCTGGACGTTGGCGAGAGCGCGCTGGAACTCGATCCGGCTGATCGTCTCGTGGCCGACCGTCGCGGCGACGGCCTGCCCGCCGCCGCCCGGGCCGCCGATGCCGGCGCCGAAGTCGACGAAGATGAAGATGATGAAGACGGCGATGATCACCCAGAGGATCCAGGAGAGGTATTTGACGTTGTCGCGTAAGACTTTGAGCATGGAAGGGGGCTCCTTGAACGCCTGCGGCGGACAGAGGACTTTATCAGCCGCGGTGGGGAGCGACAACTGGCGGTCCCTTCCTTTAAGATAGCGCCCTTCCGGCGCGAGCCGCGCGAGGTCCGGATTGGCGACGAGCGGCGAGGACAGGGCTTGGATGGAAGCGGCCCTCGCCCTGGCACGGGAGGCGGCGGCGCTCGGCGAGGTGCCGATCGGCGCCGTGGTGGTGGGGGGGGAGCCGCCCGAGATCCTGGGCCGCGGCCACAACCGCCGGGAGACCGACGGCGATCCGCTCGCCCACGCCGAGCTCCTGGCGCTCCGCGAGGCGGCGGCGGGAACCGCGGGGTGGCGGCTCGGCGGGACGACGCTCTACGTCACCCTGGAGCCCTGTCCGATGTGCGCCGGAGCGCTCGTCGCGGCGCGGGTCGACCGGCTGGTCTACGGCGCCGCCGACCCCAAGGCGGGCTACTGCGGCACCCTGGGAAATCTGGTCCAGGACCCGCGCTTGAACCACCGGCTGGAGGTGACGGCCGGGGTGCTCGCCGAGGAGTGCGCGGCGCTCCTCTCCGGCTTCTTCGCCGGGCTGCGCGGCCGGGCGCGATGAGCTGAAGGGCAGGACCCGCGGCAGCATGCCGCGGCGCGTTCTTTCTCAAGTCGAGGAGAGGTGTCCGAGTGGCTTAAGGAGCACGCTTGGAAAGCGTGTGTAGGGGAAACTCTACCGTGGGTTCGAATCCCACCCTCTCCGCCATCCAGCAATACCCGGAGAGGTGCCAGAGTGGTTGAATGGGACGGTCTCGAAAACCGTTGACCGGGCAACCGGTCCGTGGGTTCGAATCCCACCCTCTCCGCCATCGAAACATCCCGTTCAACGCCCGGGCTCTGCCGGTGGATGCCCGGGCCCTGCCGGCGAATGGCTGAGCGCTGCCGGTGAATGCCCCGGGCTCTGCCGGCGAATGCCTGAGCGCTGCCGGCGAACGCCCGGGCTCTCGCACGCGCCAGAGGTCACTCCCGTACACCCGCTCGACGAAGAGCGCGAGCTCGGCGAGCTCGAGCGCTCGCGGGGCCTCGTCCGCCGCCGAGACGCTCCCCTCGCAGACGAGCACGCACACCCTCCAGCTCCCAACCTCCTCGTCCCTCGCCACCCGCACCGGGCGGTCCGCCGGCGGGGACGCGAGCAGACGGGCAAGGAGGCCGGCCGCGCCGGGCCGGTCGGCCGCGCCCGGCGTGGCAGGAGAGCTCGAATGACGGCTCGCCGATCACCCTGAGCAGCGATGCCGAGACCACCTGGAGGACCTCCTCGGGCAGGCCTGCGGCGCCTCGCACTTCCCCCTCGATCCGGCCCGCGGACCACAGCATCAGCCGGGGCGACCCAGCGGGAGCTGGACTCGGCTGAGGGGCTTTACGTCGCTCACGGCTATTTCACGGATGAATCTTGAGTGCTGAATCAAACTAGGTTAACCTCACTGACTAGGTGTCGATAAAC
>DATBQN010000128.1:0-8251 GCA_036560825.1 Thermoanaerobaculia bacterium | reverse complement strand
CTCAGGCGGGTAGACAGGCCGAACCAAGAGCGCCTCATAGAAGCCGTGGAGCGTCTCGCTCGCACCGGCCAGGGTGACGTCAAGCTTCTTCGTGGCAAGAGCCCGCGGGAATATCGCCTCCGTGTAGGAGGCTGGCGGGTGCGATTCGCCCGGGACGACGCAGCCGGACTGCTGATCGTTCTGCATGTCTTTCGGCGCGGGCAAGGCTACGAATAACGCCTGCCTCGAATGCCCTGGTACAGGGCGCACGCGAGCCAGCGTGCCCATGAGGCTGCAGTCTCCTCATCAGAGCCGGCAGAAGCAGCTGAAGATGTGGCTCATTGCGGGGATTGAGCCGCGACGACCTACGATTCGCGCTGGAAGAGCCACTCGACGCGGGGGCCGCATTCCCCCTGATGGTCGCCGAACGGGAAGGCGGCGCGCCAGCCGGAGGGGAGCTGGGTGTGACAGCCCCAGCCGGGCTCGTGGAAGAGCGGCTTCGCGCCCGTGGCGAGAACGTCGGCGAGGCTGCTGCCTCGGCGGATTCCCTCGGGGGTCTTGAAGTTGGCGTCCATCATCAGGATGTATTGGATCGTGCGCTGCGGGTCGATGCCCACCTCGTAGAGGAGTCCCTTGTATCGAACGAGGTAGGAGGGGTACGTCTGCGCCGACGCCGCCAGCGTCATGTAGGAGGAAGGCGCCTCGACCGGGAGCGTGGCTCCGAGCCGCGGCTCGGCGGCGACCTGCAGGACGGGCCGCGGCGGCAGCTCCGGGCGGCGGGCGCATGCCGGTGCGAAGATCGCGAGCGCGAGGCAGAGCGCGGCGCGGAGGGTTCTCAATCGTGGGCCCCCGAGCTGCTTCGAATCGGCTCGAGGGTCGTCGCCTCAGCGCGCCTTGGCGGCGACCCGCGTCGCCGGAGCGGAGGACGGGCCCCCCGGCTTGCAGGAATGCGACGCGGCGCTCCGCGGGGAATCCCCGGCGGCGTAGGCGAAGAGGAAGCTGCCGCCCTTGACGGTGTCGATCACGTCGTGCGCCACGCCCGCGGGCAGGGCGGGGCAGCCCCAGCTCCGGCCGAGGCGGCCGTAGCGCTGGATCTGGTCGGGGCTCACGTACCAGGCGCCGTGCATGACGATCTTGCGCTCGAAGGCGCGGTCGTTGACGCCCGCGTCCAGGCCCTCGAGCCGCAGCGAATAGCCGTTCCCTCCCTCATAGGTGTCGCGGGTCAGGAAGAGGCCGAGGCTCGTCGCCCGGCTGTTGTCGAGGTTCGAGAAGCGGGTGGCGTAGTTGTCGCCGCTCCCCGCGCCGTGCGCCACCAGCTCGTGGAATAGCACCTTGCCGCGCGCGAGATCGAGCACCCAGAGCCGCGGCGCGGTCGAGGGGAGGGAGTAGTCGATGAGGGTCAGCAGATCGTCCCGCCCGGCGACGCCGCGCGAGCGCGCGCAGGAGACGGCGTCGAGAGCCATGGTGAGCGCCTGGCGCGAGAGGCCGCGGACGCTCCGGAAGGCCGCCGGCGTCGGGCGGGGCGCGGCGCCGGTGTCCGCCGGCGTGAAGAGCGGCGCGGTCGCGGCGCGGTGGTCCGGCGCCGCCTGTGCCGCCGGCGCTGCCGGTACTGTCAGCTCGCCGGGTGTCGCGGGGAGGGCCCCGTCCACCGGAGAATCGCCCGGCGCCGCGGTGCCGATCTCGTCCATCGGAGCGGACGCCGCGCCCGGCGGCGCTTCGGCGACGATCGAGATCGGGAGGACGGCGAGGAGGGTGAGGAGGACGAGTGCGCTCACGCCGGCGGCGCGACTCGGAAGGCCGTGATCCTCGCGGACCGCGGCCGTCGCCGTGGGGCTCTTCATCATGCGTGGACGGCCTCTAGCGCGGGCAATGGTACCTCCGATCGGCCCGCGGCTCAAGATGCGGCCGCGGACTTGGAGGAAAACGGGCCGGGGCGCGAGAGGAATTCCCTCCGGCCGGGCGGGCGGGGCGGCGGGGACCCGGAGGCGCGCCGGCATGCGGCGCGCCTCCGGGACCTTCACGGCTCTCCGGCTACGAGGGCCTTACGCTCAGGGGTTGCAGGTGCAGTTCGAGACGTGGGTCGCCTCGTTGCAGGTGAAGGAGGCGACGCCGCGGGAGCCGCAGCTCACGCCGCACCAGCACGACGCATTGACGCAGAAGAAGCGCGTCGGCGGCTCGCAGTGCATGATGGCGGCGAAATGGGCGCCGGCGGGCGCGGCTCCCGGGCTCTGCAGCAGGGCAGAGAGGTCGGGAGCGGCCGAGGTGGTCGGGGCGGTCGAGGTGGCCGGGACGGTGGTCGCGGCGGCGAGGGCGCCGGCGCAGACGAGGGTGAGGAGGAGGACGAGCCAGGTCTTCGTCTTGATCATGAGAGGTCTCCTTTCGGGTCACGAAGGGGCCGGCGCCGGCCGGGCCGTCGAACCGGCCGGCCGGCTGAGGCCATGGGTCAGCCGCCGATCAGCAGGTCTTGCACGTGCAGAGGGCTCCCATCGGGGTCGGCGCCGGCACGCCGATGGCGAGGGACGGGACGCCGGGAGCCGCCGCGGCCGAGTCGGCCAGCCAGGCCGGGAGGGCCTGGGCAGGAGCGGTGGTGGGAGCGGGGGTCGCGGGGAGGGCGAGGGCGGCGCCGGCGGTCGCCAGGGCGGCGACCAGGGTGAGCACGAGGATCGAGGTTCTACACATTCGGTGCCTTCCTCTCGACGGGGAGTTTCGGACGCGGCTGGCGGCTGCGGTTCGCTCCTGCGGCCGCACCGCGCCCCTCATAGAGCGCTGTGCCGGCGGCGGCGCGAGACGGGACGGCAGCCGTGCCGGCGCGCCGGGCGAGGGAATGGCGCTCCTCCCCGCAGCGTTGGAAACAAAGAGGGATGAGGTCCCGCCATCGAGAGCAGCGCGGCTCTTCTGGTACACTCGAATCCAACGATGATGGAACAACGTGTGCACGGATCTGGCCGCCTCGGTTAGGTCGTTCGTTCGGAGCCCCCATGAGCACCACGGTCGCAGAAAAGGAACAGAGCGGCGAGCCCGTCGCGCCGCAGAGGCTGGAGGAGGTCGTCATCCGCTTCGCCGGCGACTCGGGCGACGGCATCCAGCTCACCGGCACCCAGTTCAGCAACACCTCGGCGATCTTCGGCAACGACCTCTCGACGCTCCCCGACTTCCCGGCCGAGATCCGCGCCCCGCAGGGGACGCTGCCGGGGGTGTCGGCCTTCCAGGTGCGCATCGCCGACTACGACATCCACACCCCGGGCGACGCCCCGGACGTGCTGGTGGCGATGAACCCGGCGGCGCTCAAGAAAGAGCTCGACGACCTCAAGGCGAACGGCGTCATCATCGTCAACACCGACGAGTTCAACCCGCGCAACCTCGCCCGCGCCGGCTACGCCAAGAGCCCGCTCGAGGACGGCAGCCTGGCCAAGTTCCGCGTCTTCCAGGTGGCGCTGGGGACGATGACCCGCCGCGCCCTCGAGGGCAGCGGGCTCGACAACAAGTCGCAGGAGCGCTGCAAGAACTTCTTCGCCCTGGGGATGGTCTACTGGCTGTTCTCGCGCCCCATGGAGCCGACGATCGACTACCTCGGGAAGGCCTTCGCCAAGAAGCCCGAGCTCGCCGACGCCAACATCAAGGTGATGAAGGCGGGCTGGAACTTCTGCGACATCACCGGCCTCTTCCAGGTGCGCTACGAGGTGCCGCCGGCGGCGATGGAGCCGGGCATCTACCGCAACATCCACGGCAACTCGGCGCTCGCCATGGGGCTCGTCGCCGCCAGCCGGAGGAGCGGCCTGCCGCTCTTCCTGGGCGCCTACCCGATCACCCCGGCCTCGGACGTCCTCCACCAGCTCTCCGGCTACAAGAGCTTCGGCGTGACCACCTTCCAGGCCGAGGACGAGATCGCCGCCATGTGCGCCGCGATCGGCGCCGCCTTCGGCGGCGCGCTCGCCACGACGACGACCTCCGGCCCCGGCATCGCGCTCAAGTCCGAGGCGATGAACCTGGCGCTCATGGTCGAGCTGCCGGTCGTCATCTGCGACATCCAGCGCGGCGGCCCGTCGACCGGCCTGCCGACGAAGACCGAGCAGTCGGACCTGCTGCAGGTGATGTTCGGGCGCAACGGCGACTCGCCCCTGCCGGTGGTCGCCGCCGCCTCGCCCAAGGACTGCTTCGACGCCGTCATCGAAGCCTGCCGCATCGCGCTCCAGCACATGACCCCCGTGGTGTTCCTCTCCGACGGCTACATCGCCAACGGCTCGGAGCCCTGGAAGCTGCCGCGGATCGAGGACCTGCCGGACCTCCGCCGCGAGTTCCGCACCGATCCCGCGGGCTTCACGCCCTATCTCCGCGATCCCGCGACCCTCGCCCGCGCCTGGGCCGTCCCCGGCACCCCCGGCCTCGAGCACCGCATCGGCGGCCTCGAGAAAGAGGACGTCACGGGCAACGTCTCTTACGATCCCTGGAACCACGAGCACATGGTCCACCTGCGGGCCGAGAAGGTGGAGCGCATCGCCGACGACATCCCCGAGCTCGCCGTTCACGGCGATCCCGATGGAGGCGACGTCCTGGTGCTCGGCTGGGGCTCGACGCTGGGCGCCATCACCGGCGCGGTCAAGCTGGCGCGCGCGGAGGGCCTGGCGGTCAGCCGCGCCCACCTGCGCTACCTCAACCCGTTCCCCCGCAACCTGGGCGAGGTCCTCGCCCGCTTCGAGCGGGTGCTCGTCCCGGAGATGAACATGGGCCAGCTCTCGCTCCTCCTCCGCGGCCGCTATCTCAAAGACATCATCACGCTCTCCAAGGTGCAGGGCCGCCCCTTCGCCCGCCACGAGATCTACGACAAGATCCACCAGATCCTGGAGCCCCGGCATGTCCACTGAAGCGCCGACCCTCAGCAAGAAAGATTTTCAGACCGACCAGGAGGTCCGCTGGTGCCCGGGCTGCGGCGACTACGCCATCCTCTCGGCGGTGCAGCAGGTCTTCCCGGAGCTGGGGATTCCCCGCGAGCGGTTCGTCGTCGTCTCGGGGATCGGCTGCTCGTCGCGCTTCCCGTACTACATGAACACCTACGGCTTCCACTCGATCCACGGGCGGGCGCCGGCGGTGGCGACCGGCCTGAAGCTCGCCCGCCCCGACCTCGAGGTGTGGATCGCCACCGGCGACGGCGACGCGATGTCGATCGGCGGCAACCACCTGATCCACACCCTGCGGCGCAACGTCGGCGTCAAGATCCTGATGTTCAACAACCGCATCTACGGGCTCACCAAGGGCCAGTACTCACCCACCTCGGAGCTCGGCAAGAAGACCAAGTCGACGCCCGGCGGCTCGGTCGACTATCCGTTCAACCCGCTGGCGCTCGCCATCGGCGCCGGCGCCACCTTCATCGCGCGGAGCGTCGACATCTACCAGCAGCACCTGAAGGAGACGCTCCGCCGCGCCGCCCGGCACAAGGGGACGGCCTTCATCGAGATCTACCAGAACTGCAACATCTTCAACGACCACGCCTTCGCCTACATGACCGAAAAAGAGGTGCGCGACGACGCCACCCTCTACCTCGAGCACGGCAAGCCGATGGTCTTCGGCAAGCGCCACGACAAGGGCATCCGCATGCGCGGCACCGAGATGGAGGTCGTCGAGCTCGCGGACGGCGTCGGTCCCGAGGACTGCCTGGTGTGGGACGAGACGCTGGAGAACCCGGCCACCGCCTTCCTCGTCTCGCAGCTCCTGCCGCCCCGCTTCCCGACCCCGGTCGGCGTCATCCGCAGCGTCGAGGAGCCGACCTACGAGACGCGCGTCCTCGAGCAGATCGAGGCCGCGGTCGAGACGAAGGGGCCCGGCAAGCTCGAGGAGCTCCTCTACTCGGGCGACCTGTGGACGGTCCACGCCGACCACCACATCTCGTGAGCGCTCGGCATCGCGACGATGGCGCGAGAGGTTGATACTCTCCCGCGCGTGGCCGACCTCCTCATCCTCGCCCAGCACGGCTCGTGGGAGATCCGTTTCCAGGTCTCCTCGCTCGCCGCCTCCGCGGCGGCGAGCGGCGCGCGCGTCGACGTCGCCCTCTTCTTCGGCGCGCTCGACGCCTGGGTCGGCGGCCGCTGGGACGAGCTGGATCCCGACCCGCCGATCCAGCGGGCGCGGCTCGAGTCGCTCGCCATGCCGCCCCTCACCTCGCTGATCGCCAACGGCCGCAGCGACGGCACCATCCACGTCTACGCCTGCAGCGCCTCGGCGCGGCTCCTCGGGCTCGACACCGCCCGCGTGCAGGCGGCGGTCGACGCCATGCTGGGCTGGCAGACCTTCTCGCGGATGATCGAGGAGTCCGAGCGGGTGGTGACCCTGTGAGCCACGCCGAGCCGCCGCGCTGGCCCGCCGGCGCGGGGACGGCATAGAATCTCCCTCGCCATGCATCGACCCTTTCCACCGTCTCCGCCGTCGCTCCTCGCCCTCGCCGTCCTGGCTGCCCTGCTCGGCGCCTTCGCGTGTCCGCTCCTCGCCGGCGAGAACGCCGAGAGCCCGCCGGGCCGGCAGGCGTCCGGCAGGTGCGCCGGCGCCGAGGTGACGTTCGACATCCTGGACCTCGCGAGCCAGGCCGAGACGCTGACCACCGGCGGCTCGTGGAAGGTGGGCGGCACCGCCGACGGCGTCCTGCTCGAGGTGCGCGTCAACAGCAATCGCTTCCACGCCGAGCTGCAGCGCGGCGCCGGCGGCCGCTACGCCTACGCGACCGACTTCCGGAGCTGCGGCCTGCAGGTGGTGCGCGTCTTCGCCTCCCCGACGGTGCGCGAGGGCGACCGCGAGGTCGAGTGCCTGACGCGCGGCCACTCGGTGGCGAAGAAGCTCGACATCGACTGCACGCCGAGCGCCAAGATCCTGCGCTGCACCTGGGAGTGCGCGGACGACCGCAGCGCCGGCTGCGCCGGCACCTGCACCGGCGCGGCGGAAGGGGGCGACCTGGCGCTCGTCGGGCTGTGGGGAGTGAACGATACCGACTATGCCGTCGTCGCCGGTCCCGCCTACGGTCCGTGGACGGCGGTCGTCCGCTGCAAGCCGGGCGAGAAGGTGACCTTCCGGGTGCGCGACCATGCGGGCACCGGCGACGTCTCGCCGGTCGCCGAAAAGCCGTGCGGAGTGGAATAGTGGCCGCCGCGCGCTCTCTCGTCGCCGTCCTCCTGCTCGCCGCGGCGGGCGCCGGCACCGCCGGCACCCCAGCCCTGGCGGACACCCCCAAGCCCGACCGCGCGGCGGCGCCCCTCTGCGCGGCGGCGCGCGCCACCCTCGCGATGACCAGCTTCACCGAGGACCATCGCGGCAACTTCCGCGCCAGCGGCACCTGGCAGGCTAGCGGCGGCGCCGTCGGCGTGGCGCTCGAATATCGCATCGACAGCGACCGCTACGGCGCCGAGTCGCAGCGCGGCAGCGCCGGCAAGTGGGCCTACGTCGACAGCTTCCGCGAGTGCGACTTCCACACCGCGCGCATCCACGTCTTTCCGTTGGTGGTCGTCGCCGGCCGCGACGTGATCTGCCTCGATCAGGATCAGTCGGTCGCCGGCAACTTCGAGAGCGCCTGCCTGCCGACCGCCGAGATCGTGGGCTGCGACTGGCGCTGCGAGGCCGGCCCGCCGGCGGTCTGCGCCGGCACCTGCACCGGCCGGGCGAGCGGCGACCTCGGGGGATACGTGCCCTTCTGGGGCGTCGACGACCGCAGCTACGAAGCCGGGCAGGGCGACGACAGGGCGGGGCCGTGGCAGCAGAGGATCACTTGCTCGCCGGGCCAGCAGGTGAGCTTCAAGGTGCGGGGCCGCGCCGGCACCGGCGGCTTTTCGGCGGCGGTCGACGTACCCTGCGGCCAGGCGAAGTGAAGGGCCGATGCCCACCCGCTTCGTCGACGGCGAGACCCCGCTGGTCCAGTTCGATCCCCAGCTCGAGACCTCGCCCTTCGCCCTCTTCCGGCTCCTCCGCGAGGGCCGGCCGCCGCTCCTGATCGACGTGCGCTCCGGGCCCGGGCCGCTCGGCCTCAAGGGCGCCATCCCCTATCCCGGCCCGCAGTGGTCGCCGCCGGCGGACGCCGACGTTGTGCTCTTCGACGACGACGGCTCGCTAGCCGTCGACGGCGCCCGCCACATGCAGGCCGCCGGCCACCCGCGCGTCAAGGCGCTCTTCGGCGGCCTCGAGCTCTACGAGTTCTCGCTCGACCCGGAGGTGGTGGGGGAGGAGACCTACCTGGAGCGACGCGAGCCCGCGACCTAGCGATCTACAGCAGCTTCGAGCCGTGATCCGCCCATACCAG
>DATBQN010000127.1:0-6085 GCA_036560825.1 Thermoanaerobaculia bacterium | reverse complement strand
GATCGGCGTGTGGGTGGGGAACTTCGACGGCCGGCCGGTGCTCGGGATCTCGGGGAGCCAGCACGCGGCGCCGCTCCTCTTCGACCTCTTCCGCGCGATCGAGCGCGAGGGCGGCTCCGGCGCGGCGAGCGCGCCGCGGCGTCCGCCCGGCGCGCGCCTGGAGACGATCGAGGTCTGCGCCGACAGCCACGAGCTGCCCGGGCCGTACTGCCCGCGGCGGGTGCGCGTCGAGTACCTGCCGGGGCGCTCGCGCCTGCCCTCCTGCTCGTACCACCGGCGGGCGCTGGTCGACGCGGCGACCGGCGAGCTCCTGGCCGGCGACTGCGTCGACACCCGGCCGCACCTCTTCCGGCTGCTCACCGTCTTCCCGCCCGAGCTCGCCGCCTGGGCGCGCTCGCAGGGGCAGCCGGTCGAGGACCTGCCGCACCTGCGCGCCGGCTGCGAGGGCATCCCCGGCGGCGATGCGCCGAGGATCGTCTCGCCCGGTGCGGCGACCGCCTATCACCTGCGCCCCGACGCTCCGGCACAGTTCCAGCGCATCCCCCTGGTCGCCCAGGCCGGCCCCGGCACGACGCGCCTCTTCTGGTACCAGGACGGAATCCTCGTCGCCACCAACGGCCCGGCCGAGAAGCTCTTCCTCCCCACCGAGAGCGGCGAGCACCGCCTGGTGGTGACCGACGACCTCGGGCGGTCGAACGCGGTGAGGTACAGGGTGGAGTGACGGGCCGGTAGAGGTACAATCCGCGAAGGTGAAACGCTCCGCGCCTGCGAGGATGAGCTACGCTCGACCCTCGAAGACTGGATCCTCGTGGGGCTTAAGCTCGGTCATCCGCTGCTCATCATCGACGGGATCGATCAGGTCACACCCTAGCGAAGCTCTTCGAGTCGAATCCCTACCCGCTGGTCGAGGTTCATGCCGCGGGTCCCTTCCCCCTGGGAGGGGGCAGGTTGGGGAAGGGGGAAGGACAGATACTCTCTTCGCCGTCAAGCCCCCACCCCCTCGAGGAGACGGAATTTGTGACTCTCAAAGCGCGTCCCGGCGCGCAACATGGCGTTGAGAGCATGCAGGAGCTTTCGCATGACGGCGACGTTGGCTTGCATCGGTGCCTTGCCGCGCGCCAGGAGCTGGTCGTAGAAGGCTTTGACGTGTCGGTCCCGCTGGATGGCGACCAAGGCGGGCATGTAGAGCGCCGCGCGCAGGTAGCGGTTGCCGGTGCGGGAGATGCGGGCTGGCCGGTGCAGCGAGGTTCCAGACTCCTGGTGGCGGGGATCGATGCCGGCATGGGCCACCCACTGTCGCGCGGTCATGTCCTGCGGCAGGACCGCCAGCTCGGCGAGCACCTGCACCCCACTCTTGTCGGCAAAGCCTTTGATCGAGGTCAAGATCTCGAAGGCCGTCTTCAGTGGTGTGCACTGGTCGATCAGTGCCAGGGCTTGCTGCAGGAGCCAGTCGATGCGGCGCTCCAAGTGCTCGATGCTGATCTCCAAGTCCTGGCGCAGAGCCGCACCGAGCACGGCCGAGCTGGAAGCCGCATGCAGCCGATTCTTCTCCTGGGTGCAGGTCACCGTCAGGGCGGCCATGCGCCGCGCCAGGGCTCGCAGCTCCAGCCGCTCGGCCGAGGGAGGCTGCCAGGGTTGAAACGGCATGCGCCTCACAAACTCCAGCAGAGTCTGGGCATCGAGGGCATCGGTCTTGGACCGCTGCAAACAGGCGCGAGCGAAGTCGCGGACCGCTCGGGGATTGATCACCATGACTTCCACGCGGGGCTGGCGCGTGAGCGCCAGAGCCAGGTCCAAGCTGTACGGGCCGGTGGCTTCCAGACCGACGCGAGCTCGGCGGCCCCGTTGTGTGATCTTGCGGCAGAGTTGACGGTGGCCTTCGGCCGAGTTGGGCAGCTCCAGGCTCTCGACCGAGCCGGTCGAGGTCTGCAAGCAGAGGCGAAGGGTTTTGGCGCTGACATCGATTCCAACGAGCTGAGCTGTAGGCATCTAGGATCCTTCCGTTACACTTGCTTTCCGGGTCTCCCGACCCTGAGACCTCGCGGACCGACCTTGTACGCAGGCTCTCGGGCCTCGGATACTCCTCGGTCTTCACGAAGAGGGCGGGAGGCCCATCTGTCCCACAAGCTCTTTGGCTTCAGGATGGGACGGCCTTCCCGGAAAGGCTCAGGTTTCGCTTCAATGCGGCCGGGCTGTGGAAGCTGCCGGCCTGTGGAAAACCTCCCGCCCGTCCCACCCCATTTCCCACAGGCCTTGGAAAACGCCCCCACCCCCCACCCGCGTTTCCCACAGCTCCCACAGCCCCTGCGGCGGCTAGTACGGAAGCCGGGTGAACGACTACTACCGAAGATACAAGGATGGGGGCGGGTTCCGCTACGAGATTCTCCGTACCCGCCCCCCTCCTATCCTCCCCCCTGCCCCAACCGCCGCCCTCCCAGGGGGGAGGAACGCGAGATCCACCATTGCTCGACTCCTACGCTCGCCAATTCGAGGCGCAACCTCGTTCGTCGCTGAGCTCCTCGAGACTCCCCTAACCCGTGCCGGATCGCATCCGCTCCAGCCCCTCGGCCCACGAGAAGGCCCTCCAGCTCCTCGCGGCGCGCGCCCATTTCCGGGCGGAGCTCGCGAAGAAGCTCGCGGCGCGCGGGTATGCCGACGACGAGATCGGTGCGGCGCTCGACCGCCTGGCCGCGGAGGGATATCTCGACGACGTGAAAGCTGCGGCCGATTTCGTCGCCGGACGGCTGGCGAAGGGCGCCCTCGGGCGGACGCGCCTCCGCGCCGAGCTCCAGGCGCGCGGCGCCGCGGCCGGCGCGATCGACGCGGCGCTCGCCGCGCTCCCCGACGACGACCTTCCGGCGGCGCGCGAAGCGGCCTCCCGTTACGTTCGGAGCCAGCGCGGCGGCCGCTTCGACCCCGCCGCGCTCGCCCGCCACCTCGCCCGCAAGGGCTTCTCGCGCCGTGCTATCGTCGCCCTTTTGAGAGAGACGGGGAGCGGCGACGACGTTCCCCCCGAGGACTGACCCCCGCGGCAGCGGGCCTCCCCTTCCCCTTCGAGCGCGCCATGAAGAGCCACGACGTCCGAGCGAGCTTCCTCGACTTCTTCGCCCAACACGGGCACCGCATCTACCCGAGCGCGCCGCTCGTGCCGCACGGCGATCCGACCCTCCTCTTCACCAACGCCGGCATGGTCCCCTTCAAGGGGATCTTCCAGGGCGTCGAGCCGCGCGAGGCGCCGCGCGCCGTCTCCGTGCAGAAGTGCATGCGCGTCTCGGGCAAGCACAACGACCTCGAGAACGTCGGCCCCAGCCCGCGCCACCACACCTTCTTCGAGATGCTCGGCAACTTCTCGTTCGGCGACTACTTCAAGGAGGACGCCATCCGCTTCGGCTGGGAGCTGGTGACCGGCGTCTGGGGCATCCCGCCGGACGTCGTCTCCGCCACCGTCTACGAGGAGGACGACGAGGCGCACGACCTGTGGGTGGCGCTGACCGAGATCCCCGCCGCGCGCGTCCACCGGCGCGGCAAGGCCGACAACTTCTGGGCGATGGGCGAGACCGGCCCCTGCGGCCCCTGCTCGGAGATCTTCGTCGACCGCCATCCCGACCGGCCGGCGGTCGGCTGGGACGAGGGCACCGACTCCGGCCGCTATCTCGAGATCTGGAACCTCGTCTTCATGCAGTTCGACCGCGACGAGCACGGCGTGCTCACGCCGCTCCCCAAGCCGTCGATCGACACCGGCTCCGGGCTCGAGCGGGTGACGGCGGTCCTCGAGAACGTCGACTCGAACTACGACACCGACCTCTTCCGCCCCATCCTGGAGGCGGCGGCGGCGCTCGCCAGGACCGGCTACGGCGCCGACGCCGAGAAGGACGTCTCGCTGCGGGTGATCGCCGACCACCTGCGCGCCGTGAGCTTCCTCTTGGCCGACGGCGTCATCCCCGGCAACGAGGGGCGCGGCTACGTGCTCCGCCGCATCCTCCGCCGCGCCGTCCGCCACGGCATGCGGCTGGGCTTCGAGGAGCCGTTCCTGCACCGCCTGGTGCCGGTGCTGGGCGAGGTCATGGGGGCGACCTACCTCGAGCTCGCCGCCACCCGCCAGGCCTCGGCGGCGACCATCCGCGCCGAGGAGGAGAAGTTCCTCGGCACCGTCGCCGCCGGCGCCCGCCAGGTGCAGGAGGAGGTCGAGCGGCTGCGCCGCGAGGGCTCGAGCCTGCTCCCCGGCGCCATGGTCTTCCGGCTCTACGACACCTACGGCCTGCCCATCGAGGTCATCCGCGAGATCGCCGAGGAGGAGCGCTTCGGCGTCGACGAGGCGGGCTTCGAGGCGGCGCTCGCCCAGCAGCGGGCGCAGTCGCGGCGGGCGACCAAGGACGTGCAGAACAAGCTCGCCGCGCTGCGCGAGGAGATCCGCGGCCACGCCGAGATCCCGGAGACGCGCTTCGAGGGCTACGACGCGACCGAGCTCGCCGGCGACACCGAGGTGGTGCGGCTGGCGACCTGGAAGGAGAACGATCCGCTCCGCGTCTCCGAGCTCGCCGCCGGCGAGCACGGCGTGGTGGTCCTGAACCAGACCGTCTTCTACGCCGAGTCGGGCGGCCAGGTGGGCGACACCGGCGAGATCCTCTGGGAGGGCGGGCGCGCGCGGGTGACCGACACCCAGAAGGACGCCACCGGCGTCCACTTCCACTTCGTCGAGGTGCTCGAGGGGCGCCTCGCCCGCCACACGCGGGTCGAGCTCAAGGTCGACCACGAGGCGCGGGTGGCGGCGGAGCGCAACCACACGGCGACGCACCTCCTCCACGCGGCGCTCCGCCAGGTGCTCGGCAAGAGCGTGCGCCAGGCGGGCTCGCTGGTCGCCCCGGGGCGCCTCCGCTTCGACTTCACCTATCACCGCGGCATGTTCCCGCACGAGCAGCGGGAGGTCGAGGACCTGGTCAACGAGTGGATCCGCCGCGCGGTGCCCACCGAGTTCCGCTGGCGGAGCTACCAGGAGGCGGTCGCCGCCGGCGGCATGGCCCTCTTCGGCGAGAAGTACGGCGAGCGCGTGCGCACGGTGGACGTGCCGGGCTTCAGCCTCGAGCTCTGCGGCGGCTGCCACGTGCGCAACACCGGCCAGATCGGCCTCTTTTTGATCGAGTCCGAGCGCGGCATCGCCTCGGGAGTGCGCCGCGTCGAGGCCCTCACCGGCGCCAACGCCCTCGCCGACGTCCGCCGCCAGCGCGACAACCTCGCGGCGATCGTGGGAGCCCTAGGCATCAAAGCCGCCGACCCCGACCAGCAGCGCGAGCGAGCGGCCTTGATCGCCAGCCGGCAAGGCGCGCTCGAGGACGAGGTGCGCAAGCTCCGCCTGACGATCGCCACCGGCTCCGGCCCGCGCTTCACGGGCTCCGGAGAGGGCGAGACGATGGTCGACGGCATCAAGGTGCTGGCCCGCGAGGTGCCCCCGGCGCCGGCCACCGAGATGCGCGACATCGCCGACGCCCTGCGCACCAAGCTGGGCTCCGGCGTCGTCGTCATCGGCAGCCGCGGCGAGGGAAACGTCAGCCTCGTCGCCGCGGTGACCAAAGACCTCACCGGTCGGGTCAAAGCGGGCGAGCTGGTCAAGCGCCTCTCCGCCGTCGTCGGAGGAGGAGGAGGAGGCCGCCCCGACTTCGCCCAAGCCGGCGGCAAGATCCCCGAGAAGCTCCCCGAAGCGCTCGCAACGGTCGAGCAGGCGGTGCGGGAACAGATCGGGAAGTAGGCGGGCGCGGGCTTCTTACCCCTCCGACTCGGCCCCAATGAGCGTCTCCAAACCTCCGAAAAGGGAGCGTACGAAGCTACGGGCGTCGTCGTCGTCCAGCAAGAGCTTCCGCACCGCACCTTCATATTGCTCACGATCTTTGAATCCCAAGTTCTTCGCAATTTCGGTCAGAGCTTGAGTCTCACGTAGGGGATATCCGCAGACCAAGGCTAAGAGATCGCGTGCGCTTAGGTCGGCTTTAAATCCAGCAAGCACTCGCTCGACACAGGCGGCCACATCAAGTTCAATCCTTATTGGAGCAGCCGCGGCAATGTCGTTCCTTGATGGCAGATGTCGAAGTAG
>DATBQN010000126.1:0-6053 GCA_036560825.1 Thermoanaerobaculia bacterium | reverse complement strand
GCCGGACGAGGGGGAGCTTCTGGCCGGCGATGAGCGAGGCGAGGAGGGGCTCCGGCACGTTCTCCGGCAGCGGCGCCACCGCCGCCAGGGTGAGCGCCGGCGGCCCGCCGAGGAAGACGGTCACCGGGAGCGGCACCCCGAGCCGCTCCGCCTCGGTATAGTGGAAGCCGCCGCCCTTGCCGATCTGCCAGTGCATGCCGGTCGTCGCGGGGCCGTGCACCTGCATGCGGTAGATGCCGAGATTGCCGGCGGTGCCCCCCGGTGGCGAGCCGGGACGCTCGGTGTAGACGAGCGGCAGGGTGATGAAGGGGCCGCCGTCCTCGGGCCAGGTGGTCAGCACCGGCAGGCGGTCGAGACGGATCTCGGAGCCGACGATCTCGGCGACCGGCCCCGAGCGGCGCCGCGCGGTGCCGATCCGCAGCGCCTCCCGCGCCAGGTCGCGCGCCGCCCAGAGCTTCCCCGGCGCCGGCGGCAGCAGGGTCTCGGCGAGGCCGGCGAGGCGCTCGACGAGGCGGCGCGGCCGCGCCCCGAAGGCGAGCTCCGCCCGGCGCGCGGTGCCGAAGAGGTTCGTCGCCAGCGGCAGCTCGGCGCCGCGCACGCGGGTGAAGAGGAGCGCCGGCCCGCCCGCCGCGATCACCCGGCGGTGGATCTCCGCCGCCTCGAGCCGGGCGTCGACCGGCGCCTCGACGACGGCGAGATCGCCGTCGGCGCGCAGCCGGGCGAGGAAGGCGCGGAGGTCCGGGAATCCCGCGCTCAGGACCACCAGACCAGGGCGAGCGCCACGGCGCCGGGGAGCGCCTGCACCCAGAGGATCTTGCGGCTGGCGGTGAAGCCGCCGAAGACGCCGGCGACGACGACGCAGCCGAGGAAGAAGGTCTCGACGGTGCGTCCCCCGCAGGGGCTCAAGCCCCACGCGAGGCCCGCGGCCAGGAAGCCGTTGTAGAGGCCCTGGTTCGCGGCGAGACCCCGGGTGGCGGCGGAGAGCTCCGGCGTGAGGCCGAAGGTGCGCCGGCCGTAGGGCTTGTCCCAGAGAAACATCTCGAGGACGAGGAAGTAGAGGTGCAGGGCGGCCACCAGCCCTACGGCGACGTGCGCGGCGGTTGTCATCCCGTTTGTCGCTCCGATGGCCTTCTCTCCGATTGGAGATACGGGCTCGTGTGCCCCGGGGGCCGATCTTCGGCGATCCCGGCACTGTATCATCGGGAGCCTTCCGCCCTGCCGGGAAGGAGAAAGCCATGCGCCGAGCCGGCCGCATCGTCCTCGTCCTCGTCGTCATCCTGATCGTCGCCCTCGCCGGCTGCGCCCTCTGGGTGCGCGGCCGCATGGCCGCCAGCCTGGCTCAGCAGAGCGGCGAGCGCGCCCTCCCCGGCCTCACGGCGGCGGTCACCGTCGAGCGCGACGCGCTCGGGGTGCCGACGATCCGCGGCGCCAACCGGCTGGACGTGGCGCGCGCCACCGGCTTCGTCCACGCCCAGGAGCGCTTCTTCCAGATGGACCTGCTGCGCCGGCGCGGCGCCGGCGAGCTCGCCGAGCTGCTCGGCCCGGCCCTCGTCGAGGTCGACCGCGCCGATCGCCTGCACCGCTTCCGGGCGCTCGCCGAGACCATCGTCGCCGGCGCGACGCCCGCCGACCGCGCGCTCCTCGACGCCTATACCCAAGGGGTCAACAGCGGCCTCGAGGCCCTCGGCGCTCCGCCCTTCGAGTACCTCCTGCTCCGCTCGCGGCCCCGCCCCTGGCAGCCGGAGGACTCGGTGCTCGCCGTGACGGCGATGTTCTTCGAGCTCCAGGACTCCCAGGGGGCGCACGAGTCGGGGCTCGGGGTGATGCACGACACCCTGCCGCCGGCCCTCTTCGACTTCCTCGCCCCGCGCGGCAGCGAGTGGGACGCGCCGCTCGAGGGCGGCCCGCTGGCGGCGGTGCCCATCCCCGGACCCGAGGCGCTCGACCTGCGGCGGCAGCCGCCTGCCGCGCCCGCCCGGGCGGCGGCGCTCCGCCGTCCCTTCGCGCCGCGCCCGGAAGACCGCGACGAGGACCTCGCCGCGGGGAGCAACAACTGGGCGGTCGACGGCGCGCACACCGCGGACGGCCACGCCCTCCTCGCCAACGACATGCACCTCGGCCTGCGCGTCCCCGGCACCTGGTTCCGCGCCTCGTTCGTGTGGCCGGCCGAGGACGGCGCCGGCGAGCGGCGGCTGACCGGGGTGACGCTCCCCGGCACGCCGCTCCTGGTGGTGGGCTCGAACGGCCACGTCGCCTGGGGCTTCACCAACACCGAGGGCGACTGGAGCGATCTCGTGGTGCTCGAGGTCGATCCGCGCCGCACCGACCTCTACCGCACGCCCGACGGCCTGCGCCCGTTCGTCCACCACGCCGAGACCATCCGCGTGCGCGGCGGCCGCGCGCAGACCCTGGACGTCGTGGAGACGATCTGGGGCCCGGTCGTCGACAAGGACCACTCCGGGCGCCCGCGCGCCTTCTCCTGGACGGCGCACCACCAGGAGGCGGTCAACCTGGCGAGCCGCGGCCTGGAGGCGGCGAGGACCGTCGACGAGGCGATCGCCGTGGCGCACCAGAGCGGCATCCCGGCGCAGAACCTCATGCTGGCGGACGACACCGGACGGATCGGTTGGACGGTGATCGGCAGGATCCCGCGGCGGGTCGGCTTCGACGGCCGCCTGCCGGTCTCCTGGGCGGACGGCAGCCGGCGCTGGGACGGCTGGGTGCCGGCGGACGAGGTGCCCAAGGTCGTCGATCCGCCCGCCGGCCGGCTGTGGACGGCCAACTCGCGCGTCACCGGCGGCGCCGATCTCGCGCTCCTCGGCGACATCGGCTACGACCTCGGCGCGCGCGCGACGCAGATCCGCGACGACCTCCTGCGCCTCGACAAGGCCGCGCCCAAGGACCTCCTGGCCATCCAGCTCGACGACCGCGCGCTCTTCCTCAACCGCTGGCGCGGCCTCCTCCTGCAGACCCTGACGCCGGCGGCGGTCGCCGGCCACGGCCACGGCCACCCTGATCGCGCCGAGCTGCGGCGCCTGGTCGAGACCACCTGGACCGGCCGCGCCTCGATCGGCTCGGCGGCCTACCGCATCGTGCGCGCCTTCCGGCTCGCCGCCCGCGAGGTCGTCTTCACGCCGCTCGTCGCCGCCTGCGCGGCCGCCGACGAGCGCTTCGACTACGACCTCGTCCCCCACTCCGAGGCGCCGCTCTGGGCCCTCGTCAAGGAGCGGCCGCCGCATCTCCTCGATCCGCGCTTCAAGAGCTGGGACGAGGCGCTCCTCGCCGCCGTCGACGCCACGATCGGCAACCTCCACAAGGCCGGCGGCGGCCTCGCCAGCCTCACCTGGGGGCGCCGCAACACCACGGCGATCCGCCACCCCATGTCGGCTGCCCTCCCCTTCGCCGCCCGCCTCCTCGACGTCCCGCCGCATCAGCTCCCCGGCGATTCCAACATGCCCCGCGTCCAGGGGCCCGCCTTCGGCGCCTCCGAGCGGATCGTGGTCGCGCCGGGACACGAGGAGACGGGGATCTTCGAGCTCCCGGTGGGCGAGAGCGGCAACCCGCTCTCACCGCACTACCGGGACTCGGAGCCCGCCTGGGAGAACGGCGAGCCGCGCCCGTTCCTGCCGGGCGCGCCGGTCGCCAGGCTGACCCTGGTGCCGGCGCCGGCCGCCCCGAAGTGAGCCGGGCCGCCTTCTGAACGGGACGGGAACCGGGCGTAGCCCTGCGGCCGGGAGAGTGCTAACATTGGCGTCATTCAAGGAGGACGCCATGAGACCGCACGTTCCGGGTTCGCTGGCGACCAGCTTCGGGATCGTCCTGATCGCGGGGCTCCCTCTCCTCTCGGGCTGCAGCCAGCCGGCCCACTCCAACACCCTCCAGGTCACCTATTACTTCCATCCCGGGTGCTCGGTCTGCGAGCGGGCGCGGCCGGCGGTCGCCGCCCTCGAGCACGAGTTCTCGGGCAAGGTGACCGCCAGCGCCGTCGACGCCACCTCGCCCGAGGGCACGCGGGCCCTCGACGTCCTGGGGCTCGACCGGCACGGTCTGGTGATCCGCTCGCCGCGCGGCTACGTGCTGTGGAAGCAGCCGGGCAGGGACGTCGACCTCCAGGAGGTGCGCCACGAGCTGCATGCCCTGGTGGACTCCGGGCGAGTGAGCGCCTGAGGGGCGGCACCCGCGCGGACGGCGGGACGATGGGGGGCGGCTGGACCGGGAGACCTCCGGCGGCTAAAATGGCGCCACCCAACGGAGGACGCCGGGAGAGTGTGCGCCTGACCATCGCGGCCCCCACCTGGACAGTGCGATGACCAGCTCGCGCACGGTCCACCTGATCGACGCAAGCCCCTATATCTTCCGGGCGTTCTTCTCGCTCCCCGAGAGCCTGAAGAGCCGCGACGGGAGGCCGGCGGGGGCGGTCTACGGCTTCGCGAGCTTCCTCCTGAAGCTGGTGGCCGACGAGCGGCCGACCCACCTCGGGGTCGCCTTCGATCGCAGCCTGACGACCAGCTTCCGCAACCGCATCTACCCGCCCTACAAGGCGCAGCGCGCGCTGCCGCCGCCCGAGCTCGAAGAGCAGCTCCGCGCCTGCGAGGACGTCGCCGCGGCGCTCGGCGCCGCCACCTTCATCGACGACCTCTACGAGGCCGACGATCTCATCGGCACCCTCGTCGCCCGCCTCGAGGCGCGCGGCCACGGCGCGATCGTCATCACCTCGGACAAGGACATGGCGCAGCTCGTCTCGGAGCGCGTGACCCTCTACGACTTCGGCAAGAGCCTGCGCCTCACCCCGGCCGAGGTCGAGGCGAAGCTCGGCGTGCGGCCGGACCAGGTCGCCGACCTCCTCGGCCTCGCCGGCGACCCGGTCGACAACATCCCCGGCGTGCCCGGCGTCGGCCGGAAGACCGCCGCCACCCTGCTCGCCCACTTCGGCCACGTCGAGGACCTCTACGCGCGGCTGCTCGAGGTGGCGAGGCTCAAATCGATCCGCGGCGGGGCGGCGCTCGCCGAGCGCCTGGCGGTGCACCGCGACCTCGCCTTCCTCTCGAAGGAGCTGGCGACCGTCGCCCGCGACGCGCCGCTCACCGCCGGGCTGGACGACCTCGAGTACCTGGGCGCCGACCGCGAGGCGGTCGACGCGCTCTTCGACCGCATGGGGTTCGGCAGGATTCGCGCCCGCGTCCCTTTCTTCCGCGAGGAGAAGACGGCGCGCGTCTGAAGCGCGCCGCGGAACCGCTCGCATCATCGCGCGCACCCCTCGGAGGCATCGCCAATGTTCAAGCTGGTCAGGAGGATCGTCATCGCGGTCGCCGTCCTCGCCATCGTCGGCGTGGTCGGCTACGTCGGATTCTTCGTCGCCGTCATGGGTCCCCACGACGCCTTCGGCATGCTGCGCTACGACCAGCGGCACCAGGGCGATCTCAAGGTCGGCGACCCGGCGCCCGACGCGACGCTCACCGCGCTCGACGGCAAGTCGCCCGTCGCGCTCCGCGACCGCTGGCAGGCGAAGCCGCTCGTCCTCGTCTTCGGCAGCTACACCTGACCGCCCTTCCGGCGCTCGGTCGAGCGCATGGAGCAGCTCCACCGCCAGTACGGCGAGCGCGCCGAGTTCCTCACCGTGTACATCAAGGAAGCCCATCCGCTCGACGAGTGGCGGATGGACGAGAACGACAAGCAGAACGTCTGCTACCCGCAGCCGAAGTCGATGGTGTCGCGCGTCACCATCGCCAACGACTTCGTGGTGCGCTTCCACTACGGATTGCCGCTCGCCATCGACGGCATGGACAACCACGTCGAGGAGCTCTACTCCGGCTGGCCCGAGCGCCTCTACGTCATCGGCACCGACGGCCGCATCCTCTACAAGGGAGAGCCCGGCCCCATGGGCTATCGCCCCGAAGAGGTGGCGGCCTGGCTGGCGAAGCGGTTCCCGGAGTCCGCGCCCGTGAGCACGCCGGCGGCGGCGGCGGCGGCGAAGAGCTAACCCAGCGCCGCGAGGCCAAAGCAGCTGATCGCGGGAGCAAGCTACACGCTATAGTAAGACGGTACCCGGGCGA
>DATBQN010000125.1:0-4265 GCA_036560825.1 Thermoanaerobaculia bacterium | reverse complement strand
TCCTCGGGCTCGCCGGCCAGCGGGACGTGCGCATCCGGCTCGGGGTCGAGGCCCAGATCGAGCTCCCGGACGGCGAGCGGCACGGCGTGCAGGTCGAGAACCTGTCGCTCGGCGGCGTCGCCCTGGCGCGCGTGCCGCCCGCCTGGCGCGCCGGCCAGCCGGTGCGCTTCCTCCTCGGCCCGCCGGGCGAGGAGCCCGCCCTGCAGGTTGCGGGGACGATCTCCTGGCGGGAGGGCGACGCCGCCGGCATCGCCTTCGAGGACCGCGCGGTGGGCGACGAGGGCGTCATCCACCGCGCCCTCCGCCGCTTCCTCGATCGCCGGAGCTGACGGGCGCCAGGCGCCCGGGCGTTAGCCGTCTCCCGGGAGCGCGACGGCGTCGAGGAGGTCGTCCTGGCGAGCCTCGAGCGGCGCGCCGTCCGCCGCCGTCCGCCGGCCGAGGTTGGCGCCGCCGCTCGCGATGACCGCGGAATAGAACCGCGCGCTCGACTTGGGCGTCCGCGCGAGCGTGCCGTAGTCGACGTGGACGAGGCCGAAGCGCTTGTCGAAGCCCAGGCTCCACTCGAAGTTGTCGAGCAGCGACCAGGCGAAGTAGCCGCGCAGGTCGACGCCGGCGGCGAGCGCGTCGGCGGCGGCGAGCAGGTGCCGGCGCAGGTAGCCGACGCGGAGCGGGTCGTCGATCCCCGCCTCGGCGGTCGGCGGGTCGTAGAAGGCGGCGCCGTTTTCGGTGACGTAGAGCGGCAGGCCGCCGTAGCGGCTCTTCACCCACAGCAGGACGTCGGCCAGCCCGCGCGGGTAGACCTCCCAGCCGGTCTCGGTGTAGGCGCTGCGGAGCTGGCGCACCGTCGCCGCGCAGAGCGGCGGACGCTCGGGATCGTGGCGGGTGACGCCGCGGGTGTAGTAGTTGACGCCGAGGAAGTCGATGGGCTGGCGGATCTGCTCCAGCTCGGCGGCGGGGAAGTCCGGCCAGGCGGCGCCGAAGATCTCCGGGAGCTCGGCAGGGTAGGCGCCGAGGAAGACCGGGTCGAGGTACTGGCGGTTCATGTAGGCGTCGGCGCGGGCGGCGGCCGCGAGGTCCTCCGGCCGATCGGTCACCGGGTGCTTGGGCTCGAGGTTCACCACCAGGCCGATCGCGTGGCGCCCCACGGCGCGGTACGCGGCGACCGCGGCGGCGTGGGCGCGGAGCATCTGGTGGGAGGCGATGGGCGCCTCGAAGAGGTTGCGGTGGCCGGGCGCCAGGACGCCGTGCAGATAGCCGCCGTCGGCGACCACCCACGGCTCGTTCAGGGTCGTCCACATCTCCACGCGGTCGTCGAGGGCGCGAAACAGGGTCTCCGCGTAGCCGGCGAACCAGCCCGCCAGGTCCGGGTTGAGCCAGCCGCCGCGGTCGTCGAGCGCCGCCGGCAGGTCCCAGTGGAAGAGGGTGACGAGGGGCCGGATGCCGTGCGCGAGGAGGGTGTCGACGAGGCGGCGGTAGAAGTCGAGGCCGCGCTCGTTGACCGTCCCGCGTCCCGCCGGCAGGACCCGGCTCCACGAGATGCTGAAGCGGTAGGCGTTCAGCCCCAGCCGGCTCATCAGGGCGACGTCCTCGGCGAATCGGCGGTAGTGATCGCAGGCCACGTCGCCCGTCTCGCCGCCGCGCACCAGGCCCGGCGAGTGGGCGAACCGGTGCCAGATGCTGGCGCCGGCGCCGTCCGCCAGCGGCGAGCCCTCGATCTGATAGGCGGAGGTCGCGGCGCCCCACAGGAAGCCGCGGGGAAACGGCGGGCTCAAAGCTCCGCCAGCACGGCCTCGGCCGTCGAGACCTCGAGCTGGCCGGGCTGCTCGACGCGGAGCGCGCGGACGACGCCGTCCTCGAGGATCGCCGCGTAACGGCGCGAGCGGTGGCCGAGACCGAAGCGGGTGAGGTCGGCCTCGAGGCCCATCGCCCGCGCCAGCTCGCCGTTGCCGTCGGCGAGCATCATGACCTTGTCGCCGGCGCCGCGCGCCTTGCCCCAGGCGGCCATGACGTAGGCGTCGTTGACCGCGGTGCAGGCGATGAGGTCGACGCCCTTGGCGTGCAGCTCGTCGGCGCGCAGCACGTAGCCTGGCAGGTGATGGTCGGAGCAGGTCGGGGTGAAGGCGCCGGGGACGGCGATGAGCACCGCCCGCCGGCCGCGGAAGAGCTCGCCCGTCCGCACCGGGCTCGGGGTGCCCTGCCGGTCCAGGGTGAGGAGCGTCACCTCGGGGATCTTGTCGCCTACCTGGATCGCCATCCGTCGGTCCTTTCGAGAGGTTCGGGAGCGTGCCGCCCGCGCGCCGCGGGCGCCGTCGACCCGCAATCCTACCGCGGGCGGTATGATCCGCCCCAGCCATGCCGAGCTACTGGATCTACGGCTTCCACGCCGTCTTCCTCAGCGGCGACCTGCGGGCGCGCGCCGAGGAGAGGGTGCTGCTCGCGGCGTTCGGCGACCGCTATCGCGAGTACGCGGCGAGGGTCAAGCGGTTCGTGCCGGGGGTGTACTGATGGCGAAGGTCGGCCCCGGGCGGGACGGCACCGCCTGGGCCCTCTTCTTCGTGCGCTGGGTCCTCGGACTGATCTTCTTCATGGCCGGCTTCTGGAAGACCTTCGAGCTCGGCCCGGCCGGGCACGTGCGGCGCTACTTCCTGGGGGACTTCGCGGCGACCTGGATCCCGACCTGGCTGCTCTGGACGCTGGGGCTCACGATCCCCATCGTCGAGCTCGTCGCCGGCGCCCTCGTCTGCCTGGGCTGGCGGCGGCGCGAGGCCTATGTGGCCCTCGGATTCGTCCTCGTCGTGGTGACCTACGGGCACCTCCTCCTCGAGCCCCTCTACGACACCACCCACCACATCTTCCCGCGGCTCATCCTCCTCGTCCTCGCCCTCGTCCTGCCGCCCGAGCGCGACGCCCTGAGCGTCGACGCCTGGCTGGCGCGGCGCAAGGTGGTCGATCCTCAGCCGGCGCCGGCTCCGTCCTCCTAGATCGCTCTATCGCCAGGGCTCGGTCGAGAGCGCGGGCGGCGTCAGGACGCGAAACACCGGCAGCAGCCCGACCGCCTCGTCCCGGTAGGGCGTGTGCCGGTACCACCACTCGGCGCGCGCCGCGGGGTCGGCGGCGAAGGCGGGGTCGGCGAGCGCCCGCCGCCACTCGGCGTCGATCGCCGGGTCTTTGAGCTCCGCCTCGGCGATCCCTTCGAGCACCCGCGGCTCGAAATACTCCTTGCGCTCGAAGAGGCCCGACAGCAGCCCCCAGGCGAGGAGCGAGTCGGGCGAGTCGGGCTCGAGGAGCTGGACCGCCACCTCGAAACCGGGCTGGTCGGCGGGGATCCAGAGGCTCCCGGCCGGGATCGCCCGTCGCTCGACGGCGCGGGTCACCTGGACCTTGTCGACGCGGGTGAGCCCCTGGTAGGGCAGGGGAGCGTAGGCGGGGGAGCCGAGGCGGGCGGTCTCCACCGCGAGCTCGGCCGGCGCCTTGAGCCGCCGGACGGTCAGGCCGTGGCCGCGGAGGCGCTCCTCGATCGCCGGCCAGCCGGGCGGCACGAGGTAGCCGCGCGGCCGCGGCAGCGTCTTCGCGGCGGCCGAGCGGTGGTACCAGGGGACGGTGAGCTCCTCGACCTCGCCGCGGGTGAAGCGCAGGAGCGGCTTCCCGGTGACGGCCGAGGTGGCCCGATGCGAGGCGTAGAACGGCACGCGGAGCGAATCGGGCTCGGGGCTCTCCTGGTACTCCACGACGACCTGCGACGGCGGCGCGCCGGGGCGCCCGAGGGCGACCGTCGCCTCGTCGGCCTCGGCGACGGCGCGGCGCAGCGCCTGCGGGTCGCGGCCGATCTCGCGCAGGAGCGCCAGGAGGAAGTCGCGGTTGGCGAGCACGCGATCGCGGTAGGGCTTGTAGGAGTGCATCTCGACGAGGATCGACGGCCGGTTGCGGAGCGGGAAATAGCCGGACGAATAGCGCGGCTGTCCGACCCAGGAGCTGAAGCCCTTGCGGGGGTCGTCGCGGTCCTTGAGGTCCACGTAGGGGCCGTTCCGGTGGCCGGCCTTCGCCACCGCCGCGAGCACCGCCGGGAGGTGCGCGCGCTGCCAGCGATCGATCGGCGCCGCCGCCTGCGGCGCCTCGACCCAGGTGGTGGTGAGCACCCAGTCGAGGTCGACGCCGTCGGTGACGTGGTCGTCGACGTAGAGGTCGGGGCGCCAGGCGTTGACGAGGGCGGCGAGCGCCCGCGCCTCGGGGCTCGCCAGCTTCAGGTAGTCGCGGTTGAGGTCGAG
>DATBQN010000124.1:0-2215 GCA_036560825.1 Thermoanaerobaculia bacterium | reverse complement strand
GGAGGCTGCTCGGGGAGGTCGGGGACGAAGCTCGCCCAGAGGCGGAGGCCGGCCGCGGGCGCCGGGGCGGCGAGCGCCGGCGCCGGGAGCGGCGAGAGGGCGGGGAGCACCGAGGGCGGCAGGCCGGAGAGCGTCGCGACGGGCGGCTCGCCGCCGCAGCCGCGCAAGCCGCAGGTGGCGCGGCCGGCGCCGTCAGGGAGCGATGGGGCCGGCGGCATCCGACCACCGCTCCCCATCCTCATGCCCGAGCCGCCCATGGGCGCCCCCGTGCGACAGCAGGACATGGCGCAGGATGCCGGCGCGGCGGCGAAGGCCGGCGCGACGATGGCGAGAGCCAGCGCCAGGAGCAGCGCGGCGGCAGGGGCTTGGCGCACCGAGCGACGATAACACAGGGCTTCGGGGGGATGGGTCATCCTTCGGCGGCAGGTCTACGTACTACGGTCGAGAGGTGTTCGCAGCGGTCCAGAGCGGTCGACGGCCGCGGAGGGTGGCGCGATGCGTACCAAGCTGAAGCTCCTCATCCTGCTCTCGCTCCTGGCGGTGGTGCCCCTGGCGGTCCTCGCCGTGATGACCTCGCGCCGGTGAGCGCCCGATCGATCCACCCCCGCTGATCCGGTCTCCTGCGTCCTCGGGCCGGGATCCCCCGGCCACCTTTTTTTCGGCCCACGGCCCACCCCTTCCCCCCGCCGAACAGTAGACTACGTCCCGCGAACCTTTCTTCCCGGTCTTCCGGTGGAGGAATCAATGCGGACGTCGACGTCATCCGGCCCGGCTGTCGTGCTGGCCCTCGCCCTCTCCCTCGCCATCGCTCCCGCCCCCGCTCACGCCGCCGACACCGGTATGGACCCCGGCCTCTGGGCCGGCCTGCAAGCCCGCTCGATCGGCCCCGCCGCGATGAGCGGCCGGGTCACCGCGGTCGAGGGGGTCGAGTCGGCGCCCGACACCGTCTACGTGGGCGCCGCCTCGGGCGGCGTCTGGAAGACGGTCGACGGCGGCCTCACCTGGGAGCCGATCTTCGACGACCAGGCGGTCGCCTCGATCGGGGCGATCGCCGTCTTCCAGAAGAACCCCGACGTCGTCTGGGTGGGGACCGGCGAGGGCAATCCGCGCAACAGCGCCTCGGTGGGCGACGGCGTCTACCGCTCGGGGGACGGCGGCCGCACCTGGACCCACCTGGGGCTCGACGCCACCGAGCGCATCAGCCGCATCGTCCTCGACCCCGACGACCCCGACGTCGCCTACGTCGCCGCCCTCGGCCGCGAATGGGGGGAGAACGCCGAGCGCGGCGTCTTCAAGACGACCGACGGCGGCAGGACCTGGAAGAAGGTCCTCTACGTCGACGAGCGAACGGGCGCCGCCGATCTCGCGCTCGACCCCGCCAACCCGCGCAAGCTCTTCGCCGCCATGTGGCAGTACCGGCGCTGGCCCTGGGGGTTCAAGTCGGGCGGTCCGGGCTCCGGCCTCCACGTCTCCTACGACGGCGGCGCCACCTGGAAGCGCCTCACCGCCGAGGACGGCCTGCCCAAGGGCGAGCTCGGGCGGATCGGCATCGCCGTCGCGCGCTCGGCGCCCGAGATCGTCTACGCCGTCGTCGAGGCGAAGCGGAGCGCCATCGTGCGCTCGGCGGACGGCGGCCGCACCTGGAAAACGGTCAACGACGACCCCGAGAACGCCGAGCGCCCCTTCTACTACGCCCATATCTGGGTCGACCCCGCGCGCCCCAACCGGGTCTACGACCTCATGGCGCGCGTCAAGGTCTCCGACGACTCCGGCGCCACCTTCGAGCGCCTCGGCCGCTCGCGCGACATCCACGGCGACTACCACGCGCTGTGGATCGATCCCCGGCGGCCCGAGCACATGGTGATCGGCGAGGACGGCGGCCTCGGCGTCTCCCGCGACCGCGGCGCCACCTGGCAGTTCGTGTCCGACCTGCCGATCGGCCAGTACTACCACGTGGCGGTCGACCAGGACGTGCCGTACCACGTCTACGGCGGCCTGCAGGACAACGGCGCCTGGCGCGGCCCGAGCTCGGTGTGGGAGCGCGACGCCATCCGCAACGGCGCCTGGCAGGACATCGGCTTCGGCGACGGCTTCGACTGCCGGCCCGATCCGCGCGACTCGACCCGCGGCTACAGCCTCTGGCAGGGCGGGCACGTGATCGTATGGGACGTGAAGACCGGCGAGCGGCGGCCGGTGCACCCGGTCAAGGCCGCGG
>DATBQN010000123.1:0-4427 GCA_036560825.1 Thermoanaerobaculia bacterium | reverse complement strand
GCGGCCGGCGGCTAGGCGAGCGCCGGCGATGCCCCCGGTTGAAGGGTCCCGCGACGTTTGGCCCTGAGCTCCTGGCGGAGTCGTCCGCTAGTACCGCCAGCTCGTCACGTCCGCCCCCGCTGGCGCGGTCTCGAGCATTCGCCGCTCGATCTGGGGGAGGAGGCGCTGATTGACGGAGAGGCGGGCGCCGGTGACGTCGGTCGCGGGGTCTCCGGTGTAGCAGTGCGGCTGGCCGGCGCCGATGTCGACGCTGCCGGCGTAGAAGGGGCCGCGGCCGGCCTCGCGGGTGCCGGCGAGGAAGCGGGCGAGGAGGCGGACCGCGCCGTCGAGATAGAAGCTGTCCTTCTCCCCCACCGTGACGTGGATCTTCCCCGCGAGATGCGGCCCCAGCGTCCGCCAGTCGCGCTCCAGGACGTGCGTCAGGTCGTAGTGCTCGCGCCAGTAGGCGGCGACCGCGGGATCGATCCCCCCCGTCGCCTTGTCCCACGCCGGCTTGGGATACCCGTCCTCCCCCGCCGGGCCGTAGACCGCCTCCCAGGCGTCGAACTGGTCGCCCGAGCGGCCGCGGCTGCCGAGCACGCGCTCGAGGCGGTTCATCGCCTCGACCGTGGTGAGCACGCCGTCGTCGAGGCCGCGGCTGTCGGGCCGGGCGACGCGGCCGGTCAGGCCCTGCCTCCAGTAGACGTTGGCGTCGCGGTAGAGGTCGGTGGTCTGGAAGGCGCGGAAGTCGACCGGGTCGGGGCAGAGCGCCCAGACGCCGTTGTAGGTCTCCGGATGGAAGACCTGCTGAGCGAGCGCCGCCCAGCCGCCCGTCGAGTCGCCGTAGACCGCCCGCGCCCAGGGCTCTCCGATGGCGCGGAAGCGCTTCTCGACGTAGGGCACCAGCTCCTGCGCCAGGGCGTCGCCGTAGGGCCCTAGGTTCGCCGAGTTCACGCCGTAGGAGTCGTCGTAGTAGGGGTTCGGGTGCTGCAGCGAGACGACCAGCATGCGCGGCATGTGGCCGCCCGTCCAGTCCCGGTAGAGGCGGTAGGCGTAGCTCTGCAGGACCTCCTGGTCGGCGGGGAGGAAGATCGGCGGCCGGCTCTCGAGGAAGCCGCCGGGGGTGGCGAACTCGTTGGCGAAGTGGCCGTAGTAGTAGACCGCCGGGTAGCGCGCTTGCGGATGCGCCGCGAAGCCGTCGGGGAGGAGGACGAACGCCCCCAGCTCGACCGGCCGCCCCCAGAACTGCGAGAGGAGCGGCGAGACCATCGTCACGTGCTGCACGTAGCGGCTGTCCGGCGGCAGGACGACCGGCGGGACGATGCGGTCGAAGGCGATCCGGACCAGGGGCCGCCGCGCCGGGTCGAGGGTCATCTGCACGGGCGCCGAGAGGAGGTTGCCGGGTGAGTCGCTCCAGCGCTGCCCCTCGCCGTGGTCGGCGTGGAGCTCGACCGCCTTGCCGTCGGCGCGGTGGAAGGTCTCGTAGAGGTTGAGGACCGCCTGGACGGTGTACTTGCCGGCAGGCAGCGCGGCGAGGCTGGCGCGCGGGTAGCCGAGCGTCCTCCCGTCGAAGACCGCCGGCTCGCCGGGCGCGAGGCCATGCGCGTCGAGGCCGAAGATCTGCTGGCTCTCCGGGCCCTCGGCGACCTGGAAGCGGGGCTCGGTGCCGGCGCTCGTCGAGAGGATCAGCAGCACCCGGCCGTCCGCCGGCATCGCGCGGAGCGCGGGCGGGAACGTCACCTCGATGCGCAGGCCGGCGAGCGAGCGCTTCGGCGCGCAGGCGCGCGGGGCGGCGAGGCCGCCCAGCCCCAGGAGCGCGAGGGCGGTGAGCGCCAGGCGCGGGAGGCGCCGGCGCTCCGGCTCCCGGCGCCCCGGGCGTTCCAGAGCCCGGCGGCTCAAGCGACCGGGCTGGTGCAGGCCCGGCACTTACGGGCGGAAACCGGGATGATCTCCTTGCACTCCGGGCACTCCTTGGTCGCCGGCGCCGCCGCGGCGGGCGACGGCTTGAGGAACGCCTTGGTGATCAGGTAGACGACGAGGGCGATGATGGCGAAATCGACGAGGTTGCCGAGGAAGCTGCCGTAGGCGATCGCGTTGGCCGGCGTGCCGTCGGGCTTGGTCGAGAGCACCCACTTGAGGTCCCTCCAGCCGCCGCCCGGCAGCACCAGCCCGATCACCGGCATGAGCAGGTCGCCGACGATCGAGGTGACCACCTTCCCCACCGCCGCGCCGATGATGACGCCGATGGCGAGCGCGAAGGCGTTGGTCTGCAGCAGGAACTTCTTGAAGTCAGCGATCATGTCCCCTCCTCCGCGCCGTCGCCCGCCAGAGATCGGGGGCGACCGCGCCGTCGTGGGCCTCCGTCCGCGGGTATCTTAGCGCGCGGCGGAGGACGGCGCCGCGGGGCCGCCGGATCACTCCTGGCGCAGGGCCCGCACCGGGTCCATGCGGCTGGCGCGCCGGGCGGGGACGCCGCCGGCGACGAGGGCGACGCCGGCGAGGGTCGCCGCGGCGAGGCCGAAGGCGAACGGATCGTGGGCGCTGGTGTTGACGAGGAGCGAGGCGAGGAGCTTGCTGAGCGCGAGAGCGCCTCCGAGGCCGATGGCGACGCCGATCCCCACCGCCGAGAGGCCGGACGAGAGCACCAGCCGCTGGACGTAGCCGGTGGTGGCGCCGAGCGCCATGCGGATGCCGATCTCGCGCGTCCGCTGGGTGACGAGATAGGAGAGCACGCCGTAGATTCCCACCGCGGCGAGGAGGAGGGCGGCGGCGGCGAGGAAGCCGAGGAGCGCCACCTCGAAGCGCTGCAGGCCGAGCGAGCGCTCGACGATGACGTCGAGCGTGCGGACGTCGGCGACCGGCTGCTCGGGATCGACGCCCCACACCTCGCGCTCGATCGCCGGCGTCAGAGCGGCCGGCGCCATCGCGGTCTTGGCGACGAGCGAGAGCGGCAGCAGCTCGACGAGCTTCCTGGTAAGCGCGACGGGCATCTGGGCGAGCGGCACGTAGAGGAGGGCCGGCGCCTTCTCGTCGAGCCCCAGCTCGCGCACGTCGCGCACCACGCCGACGATCGTCCGCGGCGTGGGGTCCGCGAGATCGGGGACTTCCGGCAGGCCGACGTGGATGCGCTGGCCGACCGCGTTCTGCTTCGGGAAGTAGCGCTTGGCGAGCGCCTGGTTGACGACGACGACGAGCTCGTGGCCCTCGGAGTCGGCGTCTCTCAGGCTGCGCCCGGCGACCACGGGGATGCCCAGCGTGGAGAAGAAGTCCGCCGTCACGCCGCGGTACTGCGCGCCGCCCTCCCCCTCGTGCTCGCCGTCCGCGTTGGCGGACCCCTTGCCGCCCTTCCAGCGCCCCTCGATGATGAACGGCAGGTCCGGCCCGGGCTCCATCGGCAGCGAGGTGGCGAGCGCCATGTGGGTCACCCCCGGCAGGCCGGCGCCGCGCATCACGACGGCGCGGCTGAAGCGGCCGAGCGCCGGACCGTCGCCGTAGCGCCCGACGGGGAGCGAGAGCTTCATCGACAGCAGGTGATCGGTGGCGAAGCCCGGCTGGGTGCCCACGATGCCGGCGAAGCTTTTGACCAGGAGGCTCGCGCCGGTCAAGAGGACGAGGGCGAGCGCCACCTCGGAGATCACCAGGATGCGCCGGGTGCGCAGGCCGCCGATCCCGCCGACCCCTCCAGACACGCGCTGCGAGCCTTCCTTCAACGGATCGGCGAGGTCGCCGCGCGCCGCCTGGAGGGCGGGGGCGAGGCCGAAGAGGATGCCGGCGAGGAGCGAGACGCCGAGCGTGAAGGCGAGCACGTGGCCGTCGATCCCCACGTCGGAGAGCGGCAGCAGGCGGTCGAGCGCGGTGGGGCGGACGGCGAGCAGACCCTTGAGCCCGGCGAAGCCCAGGACCAGGCCGGCGACGCCTCCCAGGAGGCCGAGGACGACGCTCTCGGCGAGGAGCTGGCCCGCGATCCGCCGCCCGCCGGCGCCGAGGGCGCTGCGGATGGCGATCTCCCGCCGCCGCGCGGCGGCGCGCGCGAGCTGGAGGTTGGCGATGTTGACGCAGGCGATGAGGAGCACCGAGCCGACCGCGGCGAGCAGCACGACGACGGCCGGCCGCAGGCGGCCGTAGAGGCGCTCGGCGACCGGCTTGACGATCAACGACACGCGCGGGTCCGCCGTCTCGCCGGCGACCTTCAGATCCCAGAACTGCTTGCCGAGGAGCTTGACCTCGGCGCTCGCGGCGGCCGGTGCGACCCCCGGCTTGAGCCGCCCGACGACCTCCAGGTAGTTGGCCTTCTCCTGGCTCGCGGGGTCGATCTGGAGCGGCGTCCACAGCTCCGTCGTCATGGGGAAGCGGAACCACGCCGGCATCACCCCGACGACCAGGTAGTTTTCGCCGTTGAGCCGCAGCGAGCGGCCGACGATCCCGCGGTCGCCGCCGAAGCGGCGGTG
>DATBQN010000122.1:0-2325 GCA_036560825.1 Thermoanaerobaculia bacterium | reverse complement strand
GCTGGAGGCCAACGAGGCGACCAAGGCGCGCATGCTCGGCAAGGTCGAGCGCGCCCTGGGCACCATGGCGGAGAAGAAGATCGCCGTCCTCGGGCTCTCCTTCAAGCCCGACACCGACGACATCCGCGAGTCGCCCGCCCTCCCCATCGTCCGCGGGCTGCTCGACGCCGGCGCCCGCGTCCACGCCTTCGATCCCGAGGCGATGGCGGCCTGCCGGCCGCTCTTCCCCGAGGCGGTGTTCTGCGACAACGCCTACCAGGCGGCGACCGGCGCCGACGCCGTCGTCATCTGCACCGAGTGGAACCAGTTCCGCAAGCTCGAGCTGCGGCGCCTCCACCGGCTGATGCGGCGGCCGCTGGTGATCGACCTGCGCAACCTCTACGAGCCGGAGAAGATGGCGGCCGCCAAGTTCGAGTACGTCTCGGTCGGGCGTCCCGAGGGCCGTCCGGTTGGTCGATCCGACGATCGTCCCGCTCGGCCTGCTCGCCCGCCGGCCTCGCCGCCCGCCGCCGGGCGCAAGGCCAAGCCCAACGGGCGGCCGGACGGCGCCCCGGAGGGAACGCGGTCGTGACCCACGCCGTCGTCACCGGCGGCGCCGGCTTCCTCGGCTCGCACCTCTGCGAGCGGCTGCTCGCCGAGGGGCATCGCGTCACCTGCGTCGACAACCTGCTCACCGGGCGGACGGAGAACATCGAGCACCTGATGGGCGCCGAGCCCGCGCGCGCCGGCTTCCGCTTCCTGCAGCACGACGTGACACGCCCGTTCGAGATCGACGAGCCGGTCGACTTCGTCCTCCACTTCGCCTCGCCGGCCTCGCCCATCGACTACCTGGAGCTGCCGATCCAGACCTTGAAGGTCGGCTCGCTCGGCACCCACAACACCCTGGGGCTCGCCAAGGCCAAGCGGGCGCGCTACCTGCTCGCCTCGACCTCGGAGGTCTACGGCGATCCGCTCGTCCATCCGCAGCCCGAGACCTACTGGGGCAACGTCAACCCGGTGGGGCCGCGCGGCGTCTACGACGAGGCCAAGCGCTTCGCCGAGGCGATGGCGATGGCCTACCATCGCTATCACGGGCTCGACGTGCGCATCGTCCGCATCTTCAACACCTACGGCCCGCGCATGCGCCTGCGCGACGGGCGGGTGGTGCCGGCCTTCGTGCAGCAGGCGCTCCTCGGCGATCCCATGACGGTGTTCGGCGACGGCCGCCAGACGCGCTCGTTCTGCTACGTCTCCGACCTCGTCGACGGGCTCTACCGGCTGCTCCTCTCCGACCTCACGACGCCGGTCAACATCGGCAACCCGCACGAGATGACGATCCTCGAGTTCGCCGAGACCATCCGCGCCAAGACCGGGAGCCGCAGCCCGATCGTCTTCCAGCCGCTTCCGGTCGACGATCCGCGGACGCGCCAGCCCGACATCACGCTCGCTCGCGCCCGGCTCGGCTGGGAGCCCAAGGTGGCGCTCGCCGAGGGGCTCGAGTCGACGATCCGCTACTTCCGCGCCGCGCTCGCCAGCCCCGGCGTCCCGGGGACCTAGCCGGAGGGCCGCATGATGCCAACCATGCCGACCACGCCGACCGAAGAAGACCCCCTGGAGGCCCTCGCCTTCGCGCTCGAGAAGTATCCCGAGAAGGTCGACATGATCGCCCTCGACCGGCTGGTGCTCGAGAGCGCGCGGCAGAACGAGAAACGGCCCGCCTTCCTCAAGCTCGCGGTGCCGGACGACTACGTGAAGACGCTCAAGGGGCGCGACGAGGAGCGCGACCTCGTCCTCCTCGTGCGCGTGCCGCGCGAGGTGCTGGCGCGGCGCGAGAGCCGGATCATTCTTCCGGGAGAGGTGGGCTAGCCATGGCAACCGTTCACTGCGCACGCTGCGGGCGGCCGGACGCGCCGGCGCTCGCCAAGCCGCCGCTCCGCGGCGAGATCGGCCGCGAGGTCCAGGAGCATGCCTGCGCCGACTGCTGGCGCGACTGGCAGGCCGCCGAGGTGATGGTGATCAACGAGCTCCGCCTGAACTTCATGGACCCCGCGGCCCAGGACACCCTCACCCGCCAGATGCGGGAGTTCCTCAAGCTCGATCCGCCCGCCGCCGCGCCCCCTGCCGCGACCTAGGGGCGGCCGCGCCGCCTCCGCACCTCCCGCATGAGCCGACCGGACATCGCCCATCTCCCGGAGCCCGCGGACGCCGCGCCCGCGGGGCCCCCGGCCCGCCGGGTGCCGGTCGGGGCCCTCGTCCGCTTCGCGATCCTCGTCGTCCTCGTCGCCGCCGGGTTCGCCGTGCTGCGCTGGACGCCGCTCGCCGGGATGCTCAACGAGAGGACCCTCC
>DATBQN010000121.1:0-4310 GCA_036560825.1 Thermoanaerobaculia bacterium | reverse complement strand
TCGCCCGGCTGGCGCAGGCCTCCGCCGGCCGGCGCTTCCGGCTGCCCACCGAGGCCGAATGGGAGTACGCCTGTCGCGCCGGCACCCGCACGCCGTACTCGACCGGCAAGCGCCTCACCCCCGGCCAGGCGAACTTCGACGGACGGGACGCCGCCTCGAACGGCCCGGCGCCTCGCCTCTACCTGGCGCACCCGGCGCCGGTGGGGAGCTTCCCGCCCAACGCCTGGGGGCTGTTCGAAATGCACGGCAACGTCTGGGAGTGGTGCGAGGACTGGTACGGCGACTACCCGGCCGGCACGCCGGCGAGCCCGGCGCGCGATCCGCACGGTCCGCCGCGCGAGGCCGCCCGGCGCGTCGTGGACGCGCGCGGCGGCGATTGGGAGCTCAAGCGGGTGATCCGCGGCGGCAGCTGGTACTTCGGAGCGGACAGCTGCCGCTCGGCGCTCCGCTACACCCACGCGCCGGCGGACAAGGGCTTCAGCCTGGGGTTCCGGTTGGTGCGAGAGGTGCCTGATATATTCCCCACCCGACCATGAAGATCCTCGTCACCGGCGGCACCGGGTTTCTGGGCCGGCGCACGGTTGCGGCGCTGGCGCCTCGGCACGAGGTGACGGTGCTCGTGCGGCCTAGCGCGTCGCGCGCCGGCTTTCCGGCGGGCGTCGGCTTCGCCCCCGGCGACGTCACGGACCGCGCCAGTCTTGTCAAGGCCGCCGAGGGCCGCGACGCGCTCCTCCATGCCGCGGCGCTGGTCAAGATCCTGGCGCCGCGGGCGGAGTTCGACCGCGTCAACGTCGGCGGCCTCGAGAACGCGCTCGCCGCGGCAGAGGAGGCCGGGGTCTCGCGCGTCCTCTACGTCTCCTCGTTCATCGCCCTGGGGCCCACCGAGCGCGGGCCGGGCGGCATGCTCGACGAGTCCGCGACGCCCGAGGACCGCCCCTGGATCAACGACTACGAGCGCACGAAGACGCTCGCCGACCGGCGGGCGCGGCAGGCGATCGCCGCGGGCGCGCCGGTCTCCGTCGTCTATCCCGGGGTGATCTACGGGCCGGGCGAGATGACGGAGGGGAACCTCGTCGTCCGCCACGTGCTCGACCTCGTCCACCGGCGGCTGCCGGCCCTCCTCGGCAAGCCCGAGCGGCGCTGGTGCTACGTCCACGTCGACGACGTGGCGGACGGCATCGTCCGCGCCCTCGAAACCGGCGCCCCGAGCGGCCGCTACGTCCTCGGCGGCGAGAACGTGACGCTCGGCGCGTTCTACGCCCTGGTCGAGAAGCTCACCGGCGTGCCCGTCCCCACCCGGCGGCTTCCCGACAGCCTCGCCAAGGCGCTCGGCGCCGTCCAGAAGACCTTCGCCCGGATGACCGGCGGGACGCCGGCGCTCACCCCCGACCTCGTCGAGGTCTACCGGCACGACTGGGCCTACCGCTCGGACCGCGCGCAGTCCGCGCTCGGCTACGCGCCGCGGTCGCTCGCCCAGGGCCTCGCGGAGACCGTCGCCTGGCTCCGCGAAACCGGGCGCTGGGCGGCGTGAGCGCACCGTTGGTCCAATCCCAGGCCGCCGGCAAGACGCCTCCGGCGCGCGGTCTCTCGGCGGGCGAGCTGCTGCGCAAGGCGACCCACATGGCGGTGGGCCTGATCGCCCTCGCGCTGCGCTTCCTCGGGCCCCTCTGGTCGCTCGTCCTCGCCGCCGGCGCCCTCCTCTTCAACCTCGCCCTCCTGCCGCGCATCGGCGGCCGGCGGATGTGGCGCGAGCACGAGGTCGCCGCCGGCTCGGCGCAGGGGATCGTCTTCTACCCGCTCGCCGTCCTCCTCCTCGTCGCCGCCTTCTACCGGCGCCTCGAGATCGCCGCGGGCGCCTGGGGGATCCTCGCCTTCGGCGACGGCATGGCCTCGATCGCCGGCATGACGCTCGGCCGCGCCAAGCTCCCCTGGAACCCGCGGAAGAGCTGGGCGGGGAGCGCGGCGTACGTCGTCTGCGGCGCCCTCGCCTGCGCCTTCCTCCTCCGCTGGACGGCGCCCGGCCGCTACGACGCCGTCTTCGCCCTCTCGATCGCCGCCGCCGCGGCGCTCTTCGCGGCGGCCCTCGAGTCGCTCCCCCACGGGCTCGACGACAACCTCGGCGTGCCGCTCGTCTCCGGGCTCTTCCTGCTCGGCCTGGCGCTCACCCAGGGGCGGTGGGAGGCGCTCCTCGCGGACGGCCTGCCGCGCCGCCTCCTCCTCGGCGCCGCGGTCAACGCCGCCCTCGGCCTCGCCGCCTACGCGGCGAAGACGGTCGACCGCTCGGGGCTCGCCGTCGGCTTCCTCCTGGGGACGGCGATCTACGGGCTCCTCGACTGGAAGGGCTACCTCCTGCTCCTCGTCTTCTTCATCCTCGGGAGCGGCGCCACCAAGCTCGGCTATCAGCGGAAGGCGGCCGAGCGCCTCGCCCAGGAGAAGGGCGGCAAGCGGAGCGCGCGCCACGCGCTCGCCAACTCCGGGGTCGCCGCCGCCTGCGCCCTCTTCGCCGCGGCGACGCCCTACCCGCGCCTCTTCGCCCTCGCCTTCGCCGCCGCTTTCGCGACCGCCGCGGCCGACACCTGTTCGTCGGAGATCGGCCAGCTCCTCGGCCGCCGCACCTTCCTCATCACGACGCTCAAGCCGGTGCCGCGCGGCACCGAGGGCGCGGTGTCGCTCGAGGGGACGCTGGCGGGCATCGCCGCCTCCGTCGTCCTCGGCGCGCTCGGCGCCGCGGTCGGCCTCTACCCCTGGATGGGGGTCGCCGCGATCGCCGTCGCCGCCTTCGTCGGCACCACCTTCGAGAGCCTCGCCGGGGCGGCGCTCGAGTCGCGCGGCCTGCTCGACAACGAGGCGCTCAACTTCCTCAACACCCTCGTCGGCGCCCTCGCCGCCGCGGCCCTGGCGCCGCTCGTCCTCTGATGTCTTCCGAGCTTCGAAGCAGGGCTCGCACCGACCGGCCCTATGTCATTCTGAGCGCAGCGACAGTTTCCTTCCCCCAGATCCTTCGCTTCGCTCAGGATGACAGTGGGGACGAGCTCGGCTGCGGACTTTGGACTCGCGCGACGCGAGACTAGGAGCCCCGCTTGGCAAACGTCTCGCTCTATAGCAAGCTCGCCCGACCCTTCACCCTCCTGCCGCCGCTCCTGGGGATCGTCTCCGGCGCGATCTGCGCCTTCGGCTCGGTGCACAACCCCGACCGCGCCGCCGGCGTCACCTGGGCGGTCGTCGCGACGGTCGCTCTGGGCTCGCTCTGCGCGAGCTTCATGAACGCCGCCTCGAACGCCATCAATCAGGTCTACGACCTGGAGATCGATCGCCTCAACAAGCCGGAGCGGCCGCTCGTCACCGGCGCGCTCTCGATCCGCGACGCCTGGCGGTTCAGCTGGATCTTCTACGCCGTCGCCCTCGTCCCCACCTGGCTCGTGGTGCCCTATCCCTATGCCACCTTCCACGACAAGCTGACGGCGCCGGTCAGCGCCCACCAGTGCTTCTTCATCTACCTCGCCGGGCTCCTCTTCACCTTCGTCTACTCGGCGCCCGCGCTCGGCCGCACCAAGACGCGCGGCATGCTCGCCAACTTGACCATCGCCGTCCCGCGCGGCGTGCTGCCCAAGGTGGCGGGCTGGGCGATGGTGGCGCGGGTCGGCTTCACCGAGCCCTGGTTCCTCGGCGGCATCATCGGCCTCTTCCTCGTCGGCGCCTCCTCGACCAAGGACTTCGCCGACATCGAGGGCGACCGCGCCGGCGGCTGCAAGACCCTGCCCATCCTCTACGGCGTCGAGAAGACGACGCGCATCATCAGCCCCTTCTTCGTCCTCCCCTGGCTCCTCCTGCCGCTGGGCGCCTTCCTCCCCGACCCGCAGGACCCCAGCCACCCGATCCTCACCGGCAACCCCTGGCTGCTGACCGCGCTGGGGGCGGTCCTCGTCGTCTGGGGCTGCTACACCGTATACCTCCTGGTGCGCGATCCCGCCTCCCTCGCCGAGACCGAGAACCACCCATCCTGGCGCCACATGTACCTGATGCTGATGGCGGCCCAGATCGGCCTGGCGCTCGCCTACGTGCTCTGATCGGGCGAGGGTCACACCTCCCGAAAGGAGCGGCCGTGCGCTTGCGACTCCTCGCCCTCCTCTCCCTCCTCGCGCTGGCGACGAGCGCGGTGGCAGCGCCTGTGGCGTCCAAGGCGCCCGCGGCGTCCATGCCGCCAGCCGATGCCCTCCGCATCGCGCGCCTCGGTCACCTCGTCCGGCTCTGGGGCGCCGTCCGCTACCTCCACCCGTACCTCGCCTACAAGGACGTCGACTGGGACGCGG
>DATBQN010000120.1:0-1705 GCA_036560825.1 Thermoanaerobaculia bacterium | reverse complement strand
CACGCCTTCGGGGTCGCCGCCAAGCCCATGGCGCGGCACTTCCCCGTCGGCATCTACGCCATCCCCGAGGTCTCCATGGTGGGGGCGCCGGAGCACGAGCTGACGGCCCAGAAGGTGCCCTACGAGATCGGCGTCGCGCGCTACCGCGAGATCGCCCGCGGCCAGATCCTCGGCGACGACAGCGGCTTCTTCAAGATGCTCTTCCACCGCGAGACGCGGAGCCTCCTGGGAGTCCACATCCTCGGCACCGGGGCCACCGAGCTGATCCACATCGGCCAGGCCGTCCTCGCCCTGAACGGCGGCCTCGACTACTTCCTCGACACCGTCTTCAACTACCCCACCCTCGCCGAGTGCTACAAGGTCGCCGCGCTCGACGCCGCGAACAAGCTGGCGCTCTAAGGTTCAACCCGCCGGCGGTCCGCGCCTCTCGGAGGCTCAACCGGATCGGCCGCTCGGCCTCCGGCGCCGGCCGCACCGGGGGCGGGAGCGGCGCCCAGGCGCTCGCGCCGGAACGCACCGTGAAATGGCCGCTCCCTCCGCGGTCACGGCCGCGCGTAAGGCGAAGAGGCCGCTCCTTCCGCGCTCGCGGCGACGGTTTGGCGGAAGAGCTCGCTCCGTCCGCTCTCGCGGCCGATCGTAAGGGGAAAATGTCGTTTTTTCCCCCTACGGGTCGCGCCGGATCTGCGATCGCCCTGCCGGCTGGGTGCCGGGCGACACGCGGCGGCGGGAAGGAATCATTTTTTCCGCTTACACCTCGGAGGATAGCGGGAAAAGGCGGCCGCTTCCCGCGAGGGCGTTGAGGTGTGAGGGGAAGCGCCGGCCGTTTCCCGTCTCAGCGTGCCGCGCAAGCGGAAAAACTCCGCGTTTCCCCTTACGCTCCGCGCCGAGAGCCCGGGCGGCGAGCCGGAGAGCCCACCGCTTCGCGCCGAGAGCACGGCGCGCGGACGGTAGAGCCGGCGGTTTCGCGCGGAGAGCCCGAGGCCCGGCGCGGAGATCGCGAGCGCCAGAGCGCGGCGCCCAACCTCACTGGTGCCAACGCTAGTCGGGCCTCCCGCGCCGGCCCTTGCCTCGCATGAAATTCTGCGCCCCTGCCGCAGTCTCGCCACTCGCCAGGGTCTCGGCACCGAGACGGGCCTCGAGCCGGAGCCCCTCGGACAAGGGGAGGCCGAGCCCTTCGTAGACGGCCCGGCGGTCGTTGCGAAGGGCCGCCTGAGGAGACGCGGCGAGGGCGAGGGCCAGCTCGATCGCGCGCCCCAGGGACTGCCCTCCGGGCACCACCTCGCTGACCAGCCCCATCGATAGCGCCTCGTGAGCGGCGACCGGCCGGCCGGTGAGGATCATCTCGAGCGCGCGGCCGACGCCGACGATGCGCGGGAGGCGCTGCGTGCCGCCGTCTACCAGGGGAACGCCGAAGCGCCGCTCGAAGCAGCCGAAGACGGCAGTCTCGTCAGCGATCCGCAGGTCGCAGCAGCAAGCGAGCTCGAGGCCGCCGGCGACGCAGTAGCCGGCGATGGCGGCGATCGTCGGCTTCGAGACGGCGAGGCGCGTGATACCCAGGGGGCCGTGCTCGCCGGTAACTCCGGAGGCGAGCCCGTCGAGGTCCCCGAGATCGGCGCCCGCGCAGAAGACCTCGTCGCCGCCGGTGAGGATTCCCACGCGCGCGACGGGGTCCGCCTCGAACGCGAGCCAGGCTTCCCGCAGCAGC
>DATBQN010000119.1:0-4379 GCA_036560825.1 Thermoanaerobaculia bacterium | reverse complement strand
TGGCCGGCTTCCTCGCCGACTTCTTCGCCGCCGACTTGCCGCGGACAGACTTGCGGGCGGGCTTCGCCCCCGACCTCGACTTGCTCTTCGCCTTGGACGCTCTCTTGCCTGCCGCTGCCATGTGGCGCTCCTTTCTCAAAGGGAGATGATGCATTGATTATCCATGGTCACCGGCACATGTCAACCAGCGGCGGCGCAGAGCGCTGCCGCAGCGGCGCGCGAGATGCCGAGGAGGGCGCGAGGTTGCTAGCGCGAGCCGATCGGCACGCCCGAGGCCCAGACGCGCGACGCGCTCGGCGCCAGGACGGCCTCGTCCTCGTCGGCGAGGCGCGAGTCGCGGCGCAGGCGGTAGACGTCGAAGACGTCGGCGGTGACCGATTCGGCGGTCGGCCAGCGGCCGGCGCCCTTGCCGTCCGCGATCACCGCCGGCCCCACCTCGGGCTGGATCAGCACGCGGTTCTGCTCGTCGTGCGGCTGCGCCAGCGGATGGTCGGCGGGCAGGCGGAGCGGACAGACGCGCGCCACCACCCCGTCCGGCGTGCGGCGGCAGGAAGCGACGAGGCGCACCGCCGACCCCGCGGCGTGCACCGCGCGCACCTCGTCCGCGTCGATGTCGTCGATGCCGCGGCAGTCGACCTGGGCGACGGTGAGGTGGACGCCGAAGGCGGCGCGCGCCACGATCACCAGCTTGTGCACCGCGTCGAGGCCGGAGAGGTCGTTGCTGGGATCGGCCTCGGCGAAGCCGTTCTCCTGCGCGCTGGCGATCGCGGCGGTGAGATCGAATCCGGCGGTGATGCGGTCGAGCACGAAGTTGGTGGTGGCGTTCAACACCCCTTCGACGGCGAGGATGCGGCCGCGGCGCGCCACCCGCTCGACGGTCTCCACGACCGGCACGCCGCCGCCGACGGTGGCCGAGAAGGCGAGCTGCGCGCCGCGCGCCTCGGCGCGGGCGATGAGCTCGGCGCCATGGGCGGCGACCACCGCCTTGTTGGCGGTCACCACGTCGCGGCCGCGGTCGAGCGCCGCGCGCACCAGCTCGGCCGCCGGGTGCTGGCCGCCGATCGCCTCGACGACGAGGTCGCTGTCGACCTCGAGCAGCTTCCAGGGGTCGCTCGAGAAGAGCTCCATCGGCACCCCGTCGCCCTGGTGCTTGGCCGGCCGGCGGACCGCGATCCCCACCACCTGGAAGCGCTCGGGATCCGCCGCCAGGTGGCGGTAGACGCCGAGCCCCACGGTGCCGAGGCCGAGGAGGGCCACCCTGAGCGGCCGCGGCGCGGCCGGCGGCTCGGCGGCGCGCTCGCAGTACCGCGTCGGGCCGGGGCCCACCACCGTCGCCACCCCGGAGCCGCAGGCCGAGACCTCGAAGGCGAGGCCGTAGCGCTCGGCGTAACGGATCGCCTTCGGCTGCACGACCCTGCCGCCGAGGCGGAAGGCGTCGTCCCAGGTGAGGGTGGCGAAGCGGCGCGGCGCCTGGCTGGCGGTGGGATCGCCGTCGTAGATGCCGTCGACGTCCTTGATCAGGCGGCAACACTCCGCGCCCAGCCGCTGCGCGACGAAGAAGGCGGTGAGGTCCGAGCCGCCGCGCCCGAGGAGCGACGTCCGCCCTTCCCCGTCCTGGCCAACGAAGCCGGCGAGCACCGCGACCGGCCGCTCGTCGAGCGCCCGGAAGAGCTCGCGCCGGTTGAGCTCGCGCGGCTCGGCGTCGAGGAGCGGCCCGTCGGTGCGCAGGCCCACCCGCCAGGAGTCGAGCAGCGCGGCGGGCACGCCGGCGCGGTCGAGGGCGAGCGCGAGGAGCGCCGCCGAGGTCGCCTCGCCGGTCGCCAGGAGCGCCGCCAGGCCCGCCGGCTCGGGCGCCCCCGCCATCTGCTCGGCCCGCGCCAGGAGATGATCCGTCGTCTTGCCCAGCGCCGAGACCACGGCGACGACGCGCCGGCCCTGGCGCAGCCACCGGTAGATCTCGTGCACGGCGCCGGGCACGGCGCTCTCGTCGGTGAGGACCGAGCTGCCGAATTTCAAGACGATGATGGGGTCGCTGCTCATGGAGTCCTCTCCTTCAGGCGTGTTCCGGCTGGACGGCGAGCGCGCGCTCGAGATCGGCGATGAGGTCCTCGGGGTCCTCGAGGCCGACCGAGAGCCGCACCAGACCGTCGGTGATGCCGATCGCCTCGCGCTCGACCGCGGGGATAGGAGCGTGGGTCATCGAGGCGGGGTGGGTGACCAGCGTCTCGATCGCGCCCAGGTTCTCGGCGAGGGTGCAGAGCTTGACCGAGTTCATCATCCGGATGCCGGCCGCGGTGCCCCCCTCGACCTCGAACGCGATCATGCCGCCCCCCGCCTTCTGCTGCCGGCGGGCGAGCTCGAGCTGCGGAAACGAATCGAGGAACGGGTAGGCGACGCGGGTCACCCGCGGGTGGGCCTCGAGGAAGCGGGCGATGACGAGGGCGCTCTCCGAGTGCCGCGCGATGCGCAGCGGCAGCGTCTTCAACCCGCGCAGCGTGAGCCAGGACTCGAAAGGCGCCTGGATGCAGCCGGTGGCGTTCTGCAGGAAGCGGATCTTCTCCGCCAGCTTCTCGTCGCGGGTGAGCAGCGCGCCGCCCACCGTGGCGTTGTGCCCCTCGATGTACTTGGTGGTCGAGTAGACGACGACGTCGGCGCCGAGGGCGAAGGGCTCCTGGACGAGCGGCAGGAGGGTGTTGTCGACGGCGAAGAGCGCCCCCGCGTCGTGCGTCACGCGGGCGGCGCCGGCGAGGTCGGTGAGCTTGAGGGTGGGGTTGGCGGGCGACTCGACGAGCACCAGCCGGGTCTCGGGAGTGATCGCCGCGGCGAGCTTCGCGAGGTCCGAGGTGTCGGCGTAGCTGGCGCGGATGCCGAGGTCGGCGAGCACCTGGCGCAGCAGGCGCACGGTGCCGCCGTAGACGACGTCCGAGCAGACGACGTGCTCGCCGGCCTTGAGGGTGGCGAGGAAGAGGATGTGGATGGCCGCCATGCCGGTGGCGAAGCAGGCGGCGGGGAGGCAGCCTTCGATCTCGCCCAGGTTGCGCTCGAGCGCGGCGACGGTGGGGTTGCCGCTGCGGCTGTAGGTGAACCCCTTGTCCTTGCCGACCGCCTCCTGGGCGAAAGTGGTCGACTGGAAGATCGGCGTCAGCACGGCGCCGGTGGTGGGATCGGGCGCCAGCCCGCCATGAATGATGCGGGTGAACTGCCGGGCTCCAGGCTCTCCTCCCATGGCGACGATCTCCCTCCCCCAGCGACGCATTGGCGCAGCTAACTCTCTAGGTGCGGCTGGGGCCTGCCCTGTGACCAACTGTTTTCGCGAGCGCTGGCGGCGGCCGCGCACGGCGGGTGCAGCGGCGCTCGCCCGCGATCGAAGCTCAATCCTCCGAGCGGGTTAGCCGCGGAGGCGCGACGGCTGAGAACCTGGGTTAGCGGGCGAAAACGGGCTTCAGGAGGGGCACATTCGAAGCGGGCCGGGGGCGGCCTGGATCGAACCGTGCAAGCTCTTGGGGATGAGCATGGGCGGATGGTAGCCGAGATCCGCCGCGCCGGCAAACGCCGGGAATGCCGTCCTCCAAATGATACGTTACGCGCCGGATGGGGCTGCCCGCATGATCCGCAGGACGAGACGTCTCGCCGCTGTTTTGATCGCCGTGGCGACCGCCATTCCGGCGAATGGCGCGCCGGCGAAAGCCGTCAAGGAGCCGCCGCCGCAGCCGGTCGACGCGAAGACCGCCGGCGCCGAGTCCGTCCTCTCGTTCGGCCGCTTCGGCACCGTCGCCATCTATCGGCAGAGCCCCCATCCCGGCCACGTCGTGCTCTTCGTCTCCGGCGACGGCGGTTGGAATCTCGGCGTGGTCGACATGGCGAAGACCCTGGCGGAGCTCGACACCCTGGTGGTGGGGATCGACATCAGCCACTATCTGCGCTCGGCGGCGGCCGCCCGGGACTCCTGCACCAGCGCCGCGGTCGACTTCGAGGCGCTCTCGCAGTACGTGCAGAAGCGGCTCGGCATGCCGGACTACGTGCCGCCCGTCCTCGTCGGCTACTCTTCGGGAGCGACGCTCGTCTACGCCACCCTCGTGCAGGCGCCCCCCAACACCTTCCGCGGCGCGATCAGCCTCGGCTTCTGCCCCGACCTGCCGCTCAAGAAGCCGTTCTGCGCCGGCCAGGGGCTCGCCTTCGGACCCGGCCCCAAGGGCAAGGGGGTGAGCTTCCTCCCCACGAACAAGCTCGAGGCCCCCTGGGTGGCGCTCCAGGGGACCATCGACGAGACCTGCCTGCCGGGCGCGACCGAGCTCTACGTCAAGCAGGTCAAGAGCGGCGAGATCGTCCTCCTTCCCAAGGTCGGCCACGGCTTCTCGGTCCAGGCGCGCTGGATGCCG
>DATBQN010000118.1:0-6174 GCA_036560825.1 Thermoanaerobaculia bacterium | reverse complement strand
GCTCGACATGGGAAACGTCTTCGCGGCGCCCTTCCTGGAGGTCTGGAACGGCGAGCGCTTCCGGGCCTTCCGGCGCGTCGTCCGCCGGGAGAAGCGCCTACCGCTCTGCCATCGCTGTCCCGACGGCTGCTAGCGTGGAGGGAGGCGAGCCGATGCGCGCGGGCTCGACGGCCGAGATGCCGTGGGACCGCCGGGCCCCCGAGCGGGGAGGCCTGCCCTCCGCTTGGTCCCTGCTCCCCGAGGACCTCGCCGCGAACGGTTGCCCCGGACGGCCCGAGCACACCTTCGCGCGCCTCCAGCGCGTCCGCACCTGGCAGGGGGAGAGCCCGTTCCTCTCCCGACGGACGCGCGGCTGGCTCGAGACCCATGCCGATCTCTCCGTCCCCCGGATCCTCGAGCGCCGGCGCTCCGAGGATGGCGCGACCAAGCTGGTCCTCGAGCTCTCCGACGGCGAGCGCATCGAGGCCGTCCACATGCCGCGGCGGGACGGCGATCCGCGGGTGACCTTCTGCCTGTCGAGCCAGGTGGGCTGCGCCCTGGGCTGCACCTTCTGCGCCACGGGCGCCATGGGAATCGTGCGCAACCTGACGGCGGGCGAGATCCTCGGACAGGTCCTGGCCCTCATGCGCCATCTGGGTCCCTCGCGCGGCGACCTCCTCTTCCTGCTCTTCATGGGGATGGGGGAGCCGCTCCACAACCTCGACCACGTCCACCGCGCGATCCGGGTGCTCTGCCATCCGCAGGGCGCCGGGCTCTCGGCGCGCCGCATCACGGTGAGCACCGCCGGGCTGGTCGCCGGCATCGAGCGGCTGGCGCGGCTCGAGCCGCGGCCGCAGCTCGCCGTCTCGATCAATGCCACGACCGACGCGGCGCGGTCGGCCACCATGCCGGTCAACCGCGCCTGGGGCCTCGCCCGCCTCCGCCGGGCGCTCGACGACTGGGGCCTGAAGCGCCACGAGCGCTTCCTCTTCGAGTACGTGCTGCTCGCCGGGATCAACGACACCCCGGAGGACGCCGACCGCCTGGCCGCCTGGCTCGGAGAGCTCCGCCATCGCCACAACGTCAACCTCATCCCGATGAACGAGCACGCCCACTCCTCCTTCGCGGAGCCCCCGGAGGAGCGCCTCCAGGCCTTTGCCCGTCGGCTGCGCGAGCGGGGCTGCTTCGTCTCCGTCCGCCGCAGCCGCAGCCGCGACGTGCAGGGCGCCTGCGGACAGCTGGTGGCGCGCCAGTAGTAGCGAAGATGCGGCGAAGGTGCTGCGGCGAAGGTGCCAGCCGATTTTACCTATTGGAGGTTGGCCGTCAGCCACCCTATCGAGGTGGAGGCTGCAAGGTGTTTCACCCGCTTTGCGTCTTCATCGGTATGGCTCGACCCTTGCGCTACATCCAAGAAGGCGGAACCCTGGTGGAGGTCACCTGCCGCACGATCCAGGGGCGGCTCCTGCTGCAGCCGAGCCCCGAGCTGCGGGAGGTCATCGTGGGCATCCTTGGCCGGGCCCAGCGCCTGTACCCGGTCGAAGTCTGCGGACTTGTCTTCCTGTCCAACCACTTCCATCTTCTTCTCGTCGTTCCGGACGCGAAGCGGTTGGCCCGTTTCATGTGCTTCGTCAACTCGAACGTGGCAAGGGAAGCCGGCCGTCTGGCGAAGTGGCGGGACAAGTTCTGGGCGCGGCGCTACCAGGCGATCGTCGTGAGTGAGGAAGAAGGAGCTCAGGTCGGTCGTCTCAAGTACATGCTCTCGCACGGCAGCAAAGAGGGCTTGGTCGGACGTCCTCAGGACTGGCCGGGACCTCATGCAATCGATGCTCTGGTCGGCGGCGAGCCACTGGTGGGTCGCTGGATCGACCGCACCCGAGAGCGTGCCGAGCGCGCCGCGGGTCGCTTGCATTTCTCGACGGCAGAGACCCTCACGCTCGCACCACTCCCTTGCTGGCGACATCTGCAGGCAGACGAAGCCCGAGGTCGAGTGAAGAGTCTGTTGAGCGAGATCGAAGCCGAGTCCGCCACCCTGCGCCAGGGAAAGAGGCCGCTGGGAGTAGAAACCATACGGAGGCAGGATCCTCACAGTACTCCGGCTCGTCCCAAGAAGTCCCCTGCTCCTTCCTTTCACGCGGTGACCCGCGCCGCTCGCCGGGAGCTGCAAGAGGCCTACAAGCGCTTCGTGTCGGCGTTCCGAGACGCGGCGGCCAAACTCAGGGCCGGCGATCGATCGGCACGATTCCCGATCGGCTCGTTTCCCCCGGCGATGCCGTTCGTGGAGTCGGCTCAGCCCCCGTAGGTTCAGGTTCCAAAATCGGCTGGCACCTTGGATTGCACCTTGGATTAATAGCCGAGCTTGTTCTTGGCTTTGGCGATGGCGTCGTTGAGGGGCTCGATGGCGAGGTTCTCGCGGTCGGCGGCGCGGCCGGGGGGATAGAAGGTGTCGCGGTACATGGGGTAGGCCTCGGCGCGGAGGTGGGCCAGGTTCTGGTGGCCGCGGCGGACGGCTCGCTCGTGACGGAGGGCGTCGATGTCGACGGCCGCGACGACGATCTTCTCGCCGGGGCCGGGGTCGGCCTGCGCCAGGAGGCGCCCCTCGAAGTCGACCACCATGCTGCCCCCCGGCCAGGAGAAGGGCGGGTAGTGGGCGAGGCTCGCCCCCTGGTTGGCGGCCACCACGTAGGCGACGTTCTCGAGCGCGCGGCAGCGGTTGACCACCGTCCACCAATCCATCGGCGCCGTCGCCCCCCAGGGGTCCATGTAGGCCGAGACGCGGATCAGCACCTCGGCGCCGTTTGCGGTGAGCTGCCGCAGGGACTCCGGGAAGAGCCAGTCGTAGCAGATGGCGCAGCCGAGCTTGCCGATCGCCGTGTCGGCGACCGGGAACATCTCCTCGTCGTAGCCGGGCAGGTCGTGCGGGCTCGCATGCACCTCCCAGGGGATCCACGGGTTGACCTTGCGATACTTGGTGAGGATCCCCTCGGGGCCGATCAGGCAGGTGGCGTTGAAGACCGCGCCCGGCCAGCGGTCGTCGCGCTCGAGGAAGGTGCCGGTCTGGATGTAGATGCCGTGCTCGCGGGCCTTCTCGACGTAGCGCTCGGTGTGCTCGTTGGGAATCGGGATGGCGAGCTTCTCGAGCAGCTCCGCCGCGGTCGCGTAGACCGGGGCCGCGTGGGCGAACTCGGGAAAGACGACGAGCTTGACGGGCAGGAACGGCGAGTAGCCGACGACCGCATGGTCGATCATCGCCAGCATGCGGTCGACGTGGCGACCGATCCCCCGGCGGTCGGGGGGGCTCGGGAAGTCGGTCTGGCACGCCGCCGCGGCGTAGCGGATCCTCTCGTTCATGCGTTGGTCCCTCGCCATCGTTTGGACGGATAGTACGCCGCGCGACCTCGCTCTCGCGAGCTGGCTGGACCTCTTTTGGCTCCGCGAGTCTACCCTCTGCCCCTTGCGGCCGGCGCGGCTGACATATCTAATCAATCGAAACACTCTGGCTCGAGCCGCCGCGTTCCGGCGCCCGAGCGAGGCTTGGAGACGAGACGACGACAATGGGCTCGCGCGCGGCAGGCTTCTTTCGCATCCGACCTCTGCTCGCGGCCCTCTCGCTCGCCTCGCTGGCGCTCGCCGCCGGCTCGTGGCTGGTCGCCGGCCGCGTCGACGCGACGGGCATCGCCTTCTTCGCCTGCGGCAAGGGGGTGGCCGAGAGCCTGCACGGGCTGGCGCGGGCGGTCGCGGCGCGCGATCTCGCCGCGATCTCCACCCGCTACGCCGCCGACTACTCGGGCGCCCCGCCCGGCCTCGCGGCGCGCGAGCTCGCCGAGGAGAAGGACGGCGTCCGCCGCTTCCGCCTCCGCCCCTCGCCCGCGGTCGACCGCGCCGGCGCGCTCGCCGCCTGGCAGGGCTACCTGGGAGAGTTTGCCGCGGTGGAGGAGGCGCGCTGGGAGCTCGTCGAGCTGGGGCGCTGGCAGGACCCGCGGGAGGTGACGGCGACCGTCCGCTTCGAGCTCATCGGCACGCCGCGCGGCGCCGGCCGCGCGGGGATCGACCGCGCCACCTACCGCATGCGCCTCGCGGCGTCGGGCGGCGGCGGCTACCGCATCCGCTCGGCCGAGCTCATCGCCGGCGAGCGGCTGGAAGCCGATAGGGAGCAGTTCACCGACGTGGCGCACGCCGCCGGCGTCGACTTCGCCAATCGCGTCTACCCCGGCTTCCTCGACCGCCCGCTGCGCTTCGGGATGATCCGCTACGGGCCGGCGGGGATCACCGCCGCCGACTACGACAACGACGGCTTCTACGACCTCTTCGTGCCCGACGGCGTCGAGTCGCGGCTCTTCCGCAACCGCGGCGACGGCAGCTTCGAGGACGTCACCGCCGAGGCGGGCCTCGCCGGCCTCGACGGCGTCTCGGTCGCCCTCTTCGCCGACTACGACAACGACGGCTGGAAGGACCTCTTCGTCTCCCGCACCTTCCGTCCCAACCAGCTCTTCCACAACAACGGCCGCGACGCCCGCGGCCGCGTCACCTTCACCGACGTCACGGCGAGAGCGGGGATCGGGGAGGACTGCTGCACGACGGTCGCCTCGTGGGGCGACTACGACAACGACGGCCGGCTCGACCTCTACGTCGGCCGCTACCTCGATCCGCGGCAGGCCATCCCGACGACGTTCTACGCCCGCAACGGCGAGCCCAACCGGCTCTACCACAACAACGGCGACGGCACCTTCACCGACGTCACCGAGAAGGCCGGGGTAGGCGACCCCGGCCTCTGCCTGGGCAGCGCCTGGGGCGACTACGACGACGACGGCTGGCCCGACCTCTACGTCGCCAACGACTTCGGACGCAAGACGCTCTATCACAACCGGCGCGACGGCACCTTCGAGGACGTGACGACCGCCGCCGGCGCGCTCGCCTACGGCGCCGGGATGAGCGCCTCCTGGGGCGACTACGACAACGACGGCCGGCTCGACCTCTACGTCGCCCAGATCCGTTCGGAGTCGAGCTGGTTCGCCGCGGCGCCGACCGTCGATCGCTACATGCTCAACTCCTTCCGCCAGGGCGTGTGGAAGACCGACATGCCGCTCTACCTGGAGATCTTTCACCAGTCGGGAGCGGCCTTCGCCGACGTCTTCCGCCAGATGGCCTCGGGCAACACGCTGCTCAGGAACCGCGGCGACGGGACCTTCGAGGACGTCTCGGCGCGGGCCGGCGCCAACCCGCCCGGCTGGTACTGGGGATCGGTCTTCGCCGACCTCGACAACGACGGCTGGCAGGACATCTACACCGCGGACGGCTGGGTGTACAACGACAAGGGGACCGAGATCGAGCTCGACTTCCTCGACAACGTCGTCTCGCGGCAGGCCGAGTACAAGACCGGTGTCTTCTTCGACCCCAAGCACTTCGGCCACAGCTCCTGGCACGGCTGGGAGCGCAACCGCCACCTGCGCAACCAGGGCGACGGCAGCTTCGTCGAGGTGGGCCGCGCCGTGGGCGACGACCTCCTGCTCAACAGCCGCGGCGTCGCCGTCGCCGACTTCTGGAACCGCGGCGTCCTCGACCTCGCGGTGGCCGCGTCGACCGATCGCCACGCTCTGCTCAGGAACGAGCTGCCGGCCGGCGACGGGCGCCACAACTGGCTCGAGCTCGAGCTCATCGGCACGCGCTCGAACCGCGACGCGGTGGGGGCGCGGGTGACCGTCGAGGCGGGCGGGCGGCGACAGATCCGCGAGGTCGCCCTGGGGGACGGCTACGGCTCGCAGAACAGCCTGCGCCTCCACTTCGGCCTGGGAACGGCGCCGGCGGCCGAGGCGGTGACGGTGCGCTGGCCGAAGAGCGGGATCGTCCAGCGCTTCGCGGCGGTCGCCGCCAACCGCATCGTCGAGGTGACCGAAGGGAGGGAGGGCCTCGTCGAGAAGCACTACGAGCGCCCGGCACGGTGACGGAGCGCGCGCGCCGGCCGCCGCCGGGTCTCGTCCTTCTCGTCGCGAGCGCTGCGGCCCTGGCGATGGTTGCGATCGCTGCGGCCGGCGCCGCGCCGGCCTCGCCGACGGCCGGCGGGAGCTGGTTCGAGGACCTCACAGCCCGCGCCGGCGTGGCGCGCCCGCACCACAACCGGAAGTTCGAAAACCCCTACGCCGAGATCATGGCGGGCTACACCGCTCTGGGCGCCGCCGCCGCGGTCGCCGACTACGACGG
>DATBQN010000117.1:0-35889 GCA_036560825.1 Thermoanaerobaculia bacterium | reverse complement strand
CCTGGAGCTTCCGCCGGCGGCCGGGCTGGGATCCCAGCGCGCCGGTCAAGTTCGTCTTCCCCCTCGACTGGCAGGCGATGCCCGAGATCGAGATGCGGGTGACGCCGGCCAAGGGCGCGCCGTGGACCGTCTCGACCCGCTTCACCCTCGACTACGAGACCGGCCGCCCCCGTCTGCGCCGCGGCGTCTACCTCCTGGGGCTGGCGCCGGGCGCCTGGCAGTGGGATATTTCCCTCGCCGAGCTCGCCCGCACGGCGCCGCTCGGCCTGCTCTCGGTCATGGTGTCGTTCGAAGCCCTGCCCGCGGCGACCTGAGCCCCGGAGGCCCATTGGAGAGCCAGAGCCCGACCATCTCCCTCCGCCCCAGCGCCCCCGAGGACCGCGACTTCCTGTTACGGGTCTACGCCGGCACCCGCGAGGAGGAGCTCGGCCTCACGACGTGGGACGAGGCGCAGAAGCGGACCTTCCTCGAAGCGCAGTTCGCCGCCCAGGACACCTGGTACCGCGAGCGCTATCCGGGCGCCACCCTCGACGTGATCCTCGCGGACGGCGTGCCCGCCGGCCGCTTCTACGTCCACCGCCGCGAGCGCGAGATCCGGCTCATGGACATCGCCCTCCTCCCCGAGCACCGCGGCTCCGGCATCGGCACCGCCCTCCTCCATCGCCTCTTTGCCGAGGCGTCCGCGGGGGGCAAGACGGTGACCATCCACGTCGAGGGGTACAACCGCGCCCTGCGCCTCTACGAGCGGCTGGGGTTCAAGAAGATCGGCGAGCACGGCGTCTACCACCTCATGGAGTGGACGCCCGGGCCACCCGATCCTCAGGTGAAGACCGCCTCGTAGCGCATGCCGGCGGCGTCGGGCCCCAGGGGGACGAGGAAGAGCTCGAGCGCTCCCATCCCGTCGTGCTCCAGCCGGTGGGTGCCCTGGCGGGCGTAGGGACTCCGCGGACCGCGGAACAGGAGGGTGAACGGCTCGCGCCGCCCGCTCGGGCCGACGGCGGCAGGATCGTCCGCGTAGGACGTCTTCTGGACCTCGACGAGCTCGAGCGGCAGCGGCTCGCCGCCGGTCCGCAGGCGGAAGACGGTCGTCAGGTGCGGGGCGAAGGAGGCGGCGGTCAGCGACTCGAGGTCCGGCATGCGGCGGAGCTCCTTCCTGGCAGGGGTCGAGGGGCAATCTAGACCAGGCGCCGCCGGAAATCCACCCACCGTCTGCTGTACGCTACTGGCCCGCCGAGGCCGGCCCGGTCCGGCCCGCAGGGGCCGGACGAGACGTCACCGAGATGCGACTGGTCATACTCGCGGCAGGCCTGGGCACCCGCGTGGCGGCGATCACCGGCGGTCATTCCAAGCTCTACCTCGACTGCGGCGGCGCCAGCCTCCTCGATCGGCATCTCGAGCTCGCTCGGCGGCTGGGAGGCCGGCCCCTCGTCGTCGCCCGCCCCGAGCGCGCCGCCGACTTCCGCCGCTCCGGCGCCGAGGTGCTCGTCGAGGAGGCGCCGACCGGCATGCTCGCCTCGCTCTACCATGCGCGCGGAGAGCTCCGCGAGCCGTTCTGCTGGATCGGCGGCGACCTGCTGTTCAGCGACCTCGCGCCGGCCGTCGATCTCGCCGCCTCCTGCCGCTCCGCCGGCGCCCTCGGCGCCTTCTTCTACTGCCGGACCGACCGCTTCAAGGCGAAGCTCCGCCTGGAGCCCAGGCTCGAGGTCACCCTCACCCGCGAGGGCGAGCACGAGCTGAGCCTCCCCGCCTTCATGGCCGCGACGCCACGCCTCTTCGACTACCTCGCCACCCATCGGGACGATTTCCTCACCCCGGCGATCGCCGCCGGCGAGCCGCTCCTCATTCGCGAGTACACGGCGCCGGTCTTCGAGATCGACACGCCGGAGGACCTCGCCGAGGCGCGCGCCGCGCTCACCGCCTGAGAGCGAGCCGTGAAGATCGACCTCTTGAGCGTCGCCTCGGTCAACGGCATGCTGATCTCGGCGCGGGGGGCGAGCAGCGTGCGTCTCGCCGAGGCCCTGGCGCAGCCGCCGGAGGTGGCGGCGGCCCGCTACGAGATCCGCCGCCGCTACGCCGCGGTGATGGTCGGCACCGGGACGGTCCTCGCCGACGACCCGACCCTCACCTCGCACGCCACCGCCGGCTTCACCCCGGTGCGCGTCACCCTCGACCGCCGCGGCCGCATCCCGCCCGGCGCCCGTTTCCTCGACGGCGCGGCGCGCACCCTGATCGCCGTCTGCCGCGCAACGCCGCGCGCCTACCTCGACCTCCTCGCCGCGCGGGGGATCGAGACGATCGACGCCACCCCGGCGAGCGAGGGGGCCGGCGGCGGGCGGATCGACCTCGCGCGGCTCATCGCCGAGCTCGCCGCGCGCGGGATCGCCCCGGTCGTCGCGGAGGGCGGGGGAACGCTCGCCCGCGGCCTCCTCCAGGCGGGACTCCTCGATCGCCTCCACCTGTTCGTGATGCCGGCCGTCCTCGACGCCGGCGCGGTCAACCTCTTCGAGGGCGGCCGGGGCACGCTGGCGCGGCTGGAGCTCGAGGCGACGGGCGCCGTCGGCGGCTACGCGCTCCTGCGCTACCGCGTCGGCGGCTCGACGCCCGTCGAGCCCGGCGCTCCGCCGGCTACGGAAACAGCACCGTATCGGGGTAGCGGGTGAGGACCAGGTAGAGACCGATCGCGATCATGTCGGCGACGACGTCGGCGCGGTCGATCTCGGGGAGGAGGAAGCGGTAGATGAGCTCCGAGGCCGGCAGCACGCCGGCCTCCAGGTTGTGGAGGAGGAAGCGGTAGATCCGCTTGCAGTAGGGGTACCCCTGGGTGTACTCGCGCACGGCGTGGATGTGCTGGAAGTCGCGGGCGGCGTCCCACACCGTCGCGTAGCGCCCCTGGAGCACCGGCCGCGGCGCCGGCCGCGGCTGGCCCAGCCGCTCGTGGTGCCGCGCCGAGAGCTCGTACCCCAGGTGGATGAAGGCCTCGATCGCCTCGACGTCGCGCGCGGTCGTGTGGCGGAGGACGTCCGGCGTGCGCTCGAGGATGGCGTCGATGTCCTCCGTCGTCCCCGCCTCCAGGTAGACCAGCACCTGGGCGGTGATCAGCGGCACCAGCAGGTTGATCTGGCCGTAGTTGACCTTCCCTCCCATCCGGCTGCGCACGCTCGCCGCCTGCGCCTCGAAGGCGAGGTCGAAGATGACGTCCGGCTGCCGGCCCGCCGCGAGCACGCGGTCGGCGAGGTCGTAGAAGGCCCAGGCGCTGTTGATCCCGGAGATGACGAGGTACTCGAGCTTGGTGCCGGGCGAGGCATCCGCCATGCGGCTGGTGAGGCCGGGCTTGTAGCCCAGCGGCTGGAGCGCCTGGCAGAGGATGGTGTTGCGCAGGATCTCGCGGCGGATGTCCATGGGCGCTGGCGGCGGACGGCGCCGGCTCAGCGCCTGGCGAGCGCCTCCCGGCGCGCCTGCTGGAGCACCGCGGGATCGCCCATGAGCTCGACCAGCGCCGTGAGCTTCGCCGCGACCTCGCCGCTCTCGAGGCGGCCGATGGCGAGCTCGACGCCCGCGGCGATCGACTCCGCGCGGCCGGTCATGTAGAGGGCGAGGCCGCTGTTGAGAGCGACCAGGTCGCGCTTGGGCCCCCGCTCGGCGCCCTCGACGATGCGCAGGAAGTCGCCCACGCCCTCCTCGGCGCTCGCCGGCTGGAGCGCCTCCTGCGGCACGGTGCGCAGGCCGACGTCCTCGGGCGCCAGGCGGAGGTCGATCTCCTCGCCGCCGCGGAAGCCGCGCACCCGCGTGGGCCCGGCCAGCGAGGCCTCGTCCAGGCCGTCCTCGCCGCGCACCGCGAAGGCGCTCTCGTAGCCGAGGCCGCGGAAGAGCTCGGTCAAGAGCTCGAAGGAGTTCAGGCGGTTGAGGCCGAACATCCGGTAGCGCAGCCGCAGGGGGGTGAAGATCGGCGCCAGCATGTGGAAGGGGGTCGGCACGCTCACCCGCTTGGCCGCGAGCATCATGCCGAAGCCGACCAGGTGCTTGAGCTCGGGGCTGACGAAGAGCGGCGAGTAGAACGCCACGCCCACGGTCTTGAGAGCCCGCTCGATCTGCGGCAGCGTCGCCCGTGGCACCTCGAGCCCCACGGCGCGGGCGGCGTCCGCGCTGCCGAGCATCCCGGTGACGCGGAAGAAGGACTGCTTGGCGACCGGCAGCTCGGGCTCCCCCACCACCAGCGCCGAGAGGGTCGAGACGTTCAGCTTGCGCAGGCCGCTCGCCCCGGCGCTCGCGATGTCGGTCAGGTTGTCGGGCACGTCGAGCGCGTAGGGACCGGTCAGGTCGGCCATGGCGTCGAGGAAACCGAGCATCTCCTCGGCGGTCTCGCCCTTGGTCTGCGAGGCGACCGAGAAGGCGAGGAGCTCGTAGCCCTCCGCGTCGGTCTCGAGCAGCGAGCGCACGAGGCCGCGGCTCTCGGCGCGCGACAGGGCCTCGCGCGCCATCAGCTTGCGGATGAGGGAGAAGTCGTCGGCTGCCATCGCGTCGGCTCCTTGCGGGATGCCGATGCCCCGCCGAGAGGCGATGCACCGCATCTTAACAAACGGCCGATGCTACCCCCTCGCGCCGCGGCGCTGGCCTGCCGCGGGAAGACCTCCGTACCCTTCCACGCTAGAATGCCTCGCTCCCGGCGGCGCGGCCTTCCGCGCCGCCCCCTGACGGCTCCCGCGAGACGACGCTTGCTGCCCGGACGCGATCGAAAGCTGGTCACCGCCGCGCTCATGCTCGGCAACGCCCTCGCCGCGCTCGAGGCCACGGCGGTGGCGCCCGCCCTCCCCACGGCGGTCGCCGAGCTCGGCGGCGTGGCGCGCCTGTCGTGGGTCTTCTCGGCCTATCTGCTGACCTCGACCACCACGGTGCCGCTCTACGGCAAGCTCGCCGACCTCTACGGCCGGCGGCTCACCTACCACGCCTCGGTCGTCCTCTTCCTCCTCGGCTCGGCCCTCTGCGGCACCTCGCACTCGATCGGCCAGCTCATCGTCTTCCGCGCCATCCAGGGCCTCGGCGCGGGCGGCGTCCAGCCGATCGCGCTCACCGTCGTCGCCGACATCTTCGGCCTCGAGGAGCGCGGCCGCATGCAGGGCCTCTTCTCCGGGGTCTGGGCCTCGGCCAGCCTGGTCGGACCGTTCCTGGGCGGCCTCATCACCGTCGCCTTCTCCTGGCGCTGGATCTTCTACCTCAACCTGCCCCTGGGCCTCGCCTCCTCGCTCCTCCTCCACCGCTACCTCCGCGAGGAGCGCGGTCGCCGCGAGCATCAGCTCGACGTTCTCGGCACGGCGACCCTCACCGTCGCCGTCACCCTCCTCCTCCTCGGCGTCACCGAGGGGCCGGAGCTCTGGGGGTGGAGCGACGGGCGGACGCTCGGGCTCTTCGCCGGCGCCGCCCTGGGGCTCGTGGTCTTCCTCTGGCAGGAGCGGCGCGCGCCGGAGCCGATGCTCCCGCTCGCGCTCTTCAGGAACCGGGTGATCTCCGTCTCGGCGGCCGGCAATGCGATCATCGGCGCCCAGCTCTTCGCCATCACCGCCTACGTGCCGATGTTCGCCCAGGGCGTCCTCGGCGGCACCGCGGTCGACGCCGGCACGACGCTCGCCCCCATCCTGCTCGGCTGGCCGATCGCCAGCACCCTCGCCGGCCGCCTCATCACCCGCGTGAGCTACCGTCACATGTCGATGGCGGGCGGCGGCCTGCTCGCCGCCGGCACGGCCCTCCTCGTCCACGGCGGCCGCGCCGGAGGACGGGGCGAGATCATGGCCGCCATGATGATCGCGGGCTGCGGCCTCGGCTTCCTCTCGACGCCCTTCCTCATCGCCGTGCAGAGCGCCGTGCCCCGCGGCCAGCGCGGGGTGGCGACCTCGACCGTCCAGTTCTTCCGCACCATCGGCGGCGCGGTGGGAGTGGCGGCGCTCGGTGCCCTCTTCAACGCCCGGCTCCTCGCCGCCAGCGGCGTCCATCCGGCAGATGCCGAGTCGGCCCTGGAGCCGGCGCTGCGCGCCGGCCTCGCGCCGGCCGTGCTCGCGCACCTGACGGCGGCGCTCCGCGGCGCTCTCGGCTCGGTCTACCTGGTGCTCGCCGCGGTGGGCGCCCTCTCCCTCGGAATCGCCCTGGCCTTCCCGCCGGGCCTGGCCACAGCCCTTGCGCTGCCCGAGCGCAAGGCGGATCTGGAGATCGTCGGATGAACGAGCGCAACCCCAACGAACGCCATGACCCTTCCTATGACCGCCACCTGCGAACCGCCCTGTTCGTCGACTTCGACAACATCTACCTGCGCCTCCAGCACGAGGACCCCCGCGCCGCCGAGCAGTTCGCCACCCATCCGGCGCGCTGGCTCGCCTGGCTGCGCGACGGGCTGCCCTTCGACGCCGCCGGGCCCATCCAGCGGCGCAAGATCCTCTTCCGTCGCTGCTACCTGAACCCGACCGTCTTCGGCCGCTTCCGCCCCGACTTCAGCCGCGCCGCGTTCGAGGTCGTCGACTGCCCGCCGCTCACCAGCGGCGGCAAGACGAGCGCCGACATCCACATGGTGATGGACATCCTGGACACCTTGAACCACCCGACGCACTTCGACGAGTTCGTCATCCTCTCGGGCGACGCCGACTTCACACCCGTCCTCCTGCGGCTCTCGAAGCACGACCGCCGGAGCGCCGTCCTCGCCATCGGCCCCGCCTCGGCGGCCTACAAGGCGGCCTGCGACCACCTGATCGACGAGGACGCTTTCCTCGAGGAGGCGATCGGCGTCGACTCGAGCTCGGCGGCGCGCGCCGCCGGGGGGACCAACGGCTCGGGGATGACCGACCTGCTGAGCGCCATCGCCGACAAGGTCTACGAGCAGGCGAGCGCCTCGGGCGAGCTGGTGGCGACCGACCTCCCCGCCATCTACCGCGGCTTCCCGGAGTTCACCGCGAGCACCAACTGGCTGGGGTTCAACGCCCTGCGCGCCATGACCTGGGCGGTGGTGCACGCCCGGCCGGACCTCGCGATGGTCGACGGCGATCCCTGGAAGGTGCGGGTGCGGCCGGGCGCGCCGCTCGCCGCGATGCCGGCGGCGGGGGGGACGGGGGCGACGCCCGCGGCGCCGGGGCCGGAGACCGGGGAGGATGCCGTTCCGCCGCCGGACCGCGAGGAGGTCGATCTCGCCCATCTCAAGCGCGAGATCGTCGAGCACGTGCGGGGGATCGTCGAGGGCTCGGACTCGGCGGTGCCCATGGCGCGGGTGGCCCAGATGGTGATCGGCCGCTTCGGCGACGTGGTGCTGACCAGCCGCTGGGCCGGCGCCGGCACCTTCCGCGACCTGCTGGCGAGCGAGGAGCGGCCCGGCTTCGCCATCTCGGGCGCGCGGCCCGGCTACCTCTACGATCCCGAGCAGCACCAGGTGCCGGCGGCCGGACATCCCGACGAGATGGAGATCGGCGACCCCGAGCTGGCGGCGCTCGCCTACCGCATCCACCAGCTCACCGACACGCCCTATCTGACGCCGGTCGAGTACGCCCTCCTCTTCCGCCTCGTCGCCGAGGAGGTCAACCAGCACGGCTACTTCCTCCACCGCACCTCGAAGGCGGTGCGCGACCGTTGCATCGAGGAGGGATCGCCGATCGCCCGCGGCAGCGTCAACTTCATCCTCCGCGGCATCGCCTTCTCCGGCCACCGCCTCGGCCAGGCGACCAACGAGGAGCCGCTGGCCCTCGCCGAGCGCTTCGCCGCCAACGTCCAGGTGCTCGCGGAGAGCGCCGGCCTCGTCCTCTCGGCCGCGGACCTCGAGCAGCTCGACGACTGGCTGGCGGGCGAGATCCGCCGCGCCCCGGCGCCGGCCTGACCTGTCCCGTTCGGTCCGCCGAGCGCACGCGTTGACCGGCGCGGCCGGCCGCGTAGAATCGCCCTCCGCTGCGTGAGGGCGTGACCGAGATGATCTCCAACCCCACAGCGGCACCGGCGGCCGCTCACGGTCCCGGACCGGGCGACGGCTGGTCGGACGAGCTGGCCACCGCCCACCGCGCGCTCTCCGACGTCGACCTCGCCTTTCGCGAGGAGGCGCGCCGCAGCCCCGAGCTCCTCGACCGCGAGACCTTCCAGGCGATGGAGCCGGACGGCGACCTCGTCGACCGGCCGGTCCAGCCATGGCCCACCTTCGTGGGGCGCGAGAAGGAGGCCGAGCTCGCCGCCGCCAGCCTCGGCGTCTGCGCCCTCCTGAAGAGCGTGCCCGAGCGGCTGTTCGGCAACGACCCGGCCGCCCTCGCCCGCGCCTACGGGCTGCCGCAGCAGCTCGTCGACGTGGCGCTCGCCGAGCCCAACGGCCTCGCCACCACGATCGCCCGCGGCGACTTCATCTTGACCGCCGAGGGGTGGCGCTGCATCGAGTTCAACATCAGCTCCCGCCTCGGCGGCTGGGAGTCGCAGCTCATCCTCGAGCGCGCGCGGCAGGTGCCGGCGCTCGCCCGCTTCTGTGCGCGGGAGAACGTCGCCTTCGCCTGCCGCGACACCCTGCGCGAGCTCTTCGCCCACGTCCTCGCCGCGGCGCGGCGCCAGGGCCTCCTCGAGGGCGGCGAGCTCAACGTCGCCATCGTGCGGGACCGCCGCGAGGCGGCGCGCAGGGCCACCGTCGAGCGCTTCCACCAGCAGCTCGCCGCGAGCTGCGCCGAGCTCGCCGACGGGCTGGTCGGGCGCGTCTTCGAGGCTCGCGCGGAGGACGTCGTCCTCTGGCGCAACGACCTCTATCTGGGTCGCCTCCGCGTTCACGCCGTCATCGTGTGGTCGGCCGACACGCCGAAGCCGGTCTACCGCAGCTTCAAGATGGGGCGGATCGCCCTCTTCAACGGACCGGTCGAGCACGTGCTGTCGAACAAGCTCGCCCTCGCCCTGCTGTCGGAGAACGCCGAGCGCGACGTCTTCTCCGCCGCGGAGCGCGCCCTCATCGCGCGGCACGTCCCCTGGACGCGCGAGGTGGTCGCCGGCCGGCGGCTCGACTTCCGGGGGGAGCCGCGGCCGCTCGAGGAGCTCCTCGCCGCCCATCGCGAGGAGCTGGTGCTCAAGAAGGGCTTCTCCCACGGAGGCTACGGGGTGGCGATGGGACGCTTCACCGCCCCCGAGGCCTGGCTCGACCTCGGGCGCCAGGCCGCCGCCCAGGGCGGCTGGGAGATCCAGGAGATCGTCGAGTCGCTCCCCTACCTCTACCAGACCGGCGCCCGCGGCTGCGCGCCGCACGAGGTGATCTGGGGTCCCTTCGTCTTCGGGGACCGCTATGCCGGCGCCTTCCTGCGCATGCAGCCCAAGTCCGCCCGCGACCTCGTCAACCTCAGCCAGGCCGCCTCCCAGGGGGTGCTCGTCGAGGTCTGACCGGCGGGACCCCGAGAACTCCGCGGCCGTAGCAGATATGATCAGCCCGGCGCTCGGAGACCTTCTCCCGAGGCACGCGCCGCGCTCGAGCCCACCCCCACGGACCCGCCGCCATCGCGAGCCGAGTTGGATCCCCACCTGATCGCGACCTTCGTCATCCTGGGCGCCGCCCTCGCGCTCCTCCTCTCCGACCGGGTGCGCGCCGACCTCGTGGCGCTCCTCGTCGTCCTGGCGCTGGGGGCGACCGGCGTCCTCACCTCGCAGGAGGCCTTCTCGGGCCTCAGCCGCTCGGCGGTCGTCATCCTCTTCGCCATCTTCATCCTCGCCGAGGGGCTGGAGCGCACGGGAGTGAGCGAGAAGGTGGGGCGGCTCCTGGTACGGCTCGCCGGGCCGCGCGAGTCGCGCCTGGTCCTCGCGGTGATGTCGGCCGGGGCGCTCCTCTCGCTGGTGATGAACAACATCGCCGCCGCCGCCGTGCTCATGCCGGCGTCGACGGGCGCGGCCCGGCGCTCGGGGATCAAGGCCTCGCGCCTCCTCATGCCGCTCGCCTTCGCCACCCTCTTGGGCGGCATGGCGACCCTCCTCACCACCACGAACATCGTGGTCAGCAGCCTGCTCTCCGACCACGGCCTGGAAGGCTTCGGCCTGCTCGCCTTCGCGCCGCTCGGGCTGCCCCTGGCGCTCCTCGGGATCGCCTACGTGACGCTCTGGGGACGTCGGCTCCTCCCCGAGATCTCACCCGGCGAGGAGCTCGCCGCCATGCACCGCAAGGAGGACGACCTCGCCGCCGTCTACCAGCTCGGCGAGACCGTCTTCCGCGCCGGCGTGCCGGCGGGCTCGGCGCTCGTCGGCCGCACGCTCGCCGCGAGCGGCGTGCGGAGCGCCTTCGGGCTCGACGTCCTCGCCGTCGAGCGCGATGGGCGCCTCCTCCTCGCCCCGGCGCCGGAGACGGTGCTCGCCCCGGACGACATCCTCATGCTCTCCGGCCGCCCCGACGAGCGGTCGCTCGCCGACGCCCGCGACCTCGAGGTCCTCCCCGGGCGGGCCGTGCGGCACGAGAGCGACCTCGAGTCGGCGACCGTGGTGGTCGTCGAGGCGGTGCTCGCGCCGCGCTCCGACCTCCTCGGGCGGACGCTCACCGAGGCCCACTTCCGCGAGCGCCATGGGATGACCGTGCTCGCCCTCTGGCGCGCCGGACGGCCGATCTCGACCGGCCTCTCCCAGACCGAGCTCCAGTTCGGCGACGCCCTCCTCCTCCAGGGCCCGCGCGATCGGCTGGCGGTGCTGCGCGCCGAGCCCGACCTCATCCTGCTGAACAAGGGAGAGGAGGACGAGACGCCGGTGCACGGCAAGAGCGGCCTCGCGCTCGCCATCCTGGGGGTGACCCTCGCCCTCGCCGCCTGGGGCCGCCTGCCGGTCGCCGAGGTGATGCTCGGCGGAGCGCTCGCCATGGTGATCTGCCGGGTGCTCTCCATGGACCAGGCCTACCAGACGATCGACTGGCGGAGCCTCTTCCTGGTCGCCGGGATGCTGCCGCTGGGCATCGCCATGACCAAGACCGGCGCCGCGGCGCTGCTCACCGACGGCCTGGTCTCGACCCTGGGGCCGGCGGGGCCGCGCGTGCTCCTCGCCGGGCTCGTCGTGGCGACCGTCCTCCTCGCCCAGGCCATCCACAGCGCCGCCGTGGCGGCGGTGGTGGCGCCGATCGCCATCGCCGCCGGCCAGCGGATCGGCGGCGACCCGCGGGCCTTCGCGATGGGCGTCGCGCTGGCCTCTTCGATGGCCTTCCTCACCCCGCTCGGGCACCCGGTGAACATCCTCGTCATGGGGCCGGGAGGGTACCGCTTCAAGGACTACCTGCGGGTGGGGCTGCCGCTGACCGTGCTGCTGATCGTCGTGATCGTCGCCTTCCTGCCCGTGGTGTGGCCGCTCAAGCCGTAGCGTCGGGGCGCGACTGCTTGATCAAGAAACTCTCCATCCGCGCCGCCGGCCGCGGCCTCCACGAGATCACCCGCGAGGTGAGGTCGGCGGTCGCCGAGTGCGGCGTCGACGAGGGGCTCTGCACGATCTTCCTCCGCCACACCTCGGCGAGCCTGGTGATCCAGGAGAACGCCGACCCGTCGGCCCGGCGAGACCTCGAGGCCTGGCTCGACCGCCTGGTCCCGGAGCGCGATCCGCTCTACACCCACACCGCCGAGGGTCCGGACGACATGCCGTCGCATATCAAGGCCGCGCTCACCGCGACCTCGCTCGCCGTCCCCATCGTCGGCGGCGAGCTGGGCCTGGGGACCTGGCAGGGGATCTACCTCTGGGAGCACCGCGACCACCCCGGCCCGCGGCAGATCCTCGTGCACGTCGGGGATTGAGGCCCTTATATCGCCTAATGCGCCGGCGCCGCGGCCGGAGCCGGCTTCCTCGCCGTCCCGGCCGCCCGCGCGTAGGGGATGTCCTTGCCGCCGCCCTCGACGTAGAGCTCGTTCTTGCGCACGAAGGCGTCGAGGAGGAGCCAGAGGTAGGGGTCCTTCTTCTGCGACTTGTAGACCGCGAGGATCTGCGCCTTGTGGCGCTCGCCGTCCGTCGACAGCGGATAGACCTTCCACTCCTCGTCGGCGAAGCGGGCAGGGGGCTTGAGGTAGAGGCCGGGGGCGTAGGCGAGCGGGCGGGGGAAGTGCCCCGAGTGGACCAGATAGCCGAGGAGCCGGGGCTCCGGCTTGAGGCGCGCCACCTGGTCGCGGACGATGAGGCCGGTCGCCGCGTGGTCGGGGTGGCGGTCGAAGGGGACCGGCGCGATCACCGTCGTCGGCCTGGCGATCGCCATCACCCGCGAGAGGTCGCCCTCGAGGTTCGACAGCGTGTAGAAGGCGCCCGGCGAGAGGGCCTGGCTGTAGGGTACGGCGGTGCGGCCGGTGCCGCGCGAGGGGATGACGCTCCCCGGGTTGTCGCGCATCGCCCGCAGGCCCTGGTCGGGGTAGCCGAGGAAGAAGACGTGGTCGGCCGGCAACCCCAGCCGCGCCATCGCCGCCTTCCCCTCGCGGATGCGCGCCTCGCCCTCGCGGAGGAAGCTGGGGCCGCGCGGCCGCACCGTGTGGTCGAGGAGGGCGGCGGCGAAGCGGTTGCAATCGCCGGCGGTCAGGTAGACGACGTAGACCTCGGCGCCGCGGGCGAGGGCGTCGGCGGCGTAGCCGGCGGCGGCGAGCGCCTCGTCGTCGATGTGCGGCGCCACCACCACCACCCGCTCGCCGCTCTCCGCCGGCGCCAGGATGGGCAGGCCGGTGGCGGTGCAGCCGGCGGCGAGGAGGCCGCCGAGGAGGAAGAGAGCCGGCCTCCGCGCCCTCCACGACTGCCGCGGCGGGCGCCCTGTGCGCGCGGGGGTGCTCGGAGGCTCCGGCATGGCTCTGGCTTATACTGATCGTCCATTCTATGCGACCCCGGCGCCCTCCGGCCCAGGGTAAAACGACCACAACCGGCGCGTCGAGGCGCTCACGGGGACCACGGATGGACGGCGTGGCGGCGGAAACCAGGGCTCGCGAGGTCGTGCGGCATGGCCTTTGACCGCGCCAAGCTGCGCCGCCTCGCCCCCTTCGCGAGCGTCCTCTTCTTCGCCGTCGCCCTGCTGCTCCTCCGCAATGAGGTCCGCAGCTTCAGCTACCGCGACGTCCTCCATTTCGTCCAGGGCCTGCCGCGCCACCGGGTGATCGAGGCGCTGCTGCTCACCATCCTCGGTTACCTCGCCCTCTCCGGCTACGACGCCCTGGCCCTGCGCTACAGCCGCATCTCGCTCCCCTACGGCAAGATCGTCTTCGCCTCGTTCACCGCCTCGTCGTTCAGCAACACGCTCGGCTATCCGCTGTTCACCGGGACGCCGCTGCGCGTCCGGCTCTACTCGAGCTGGGGCCTGACGGCGCTCGAGGTGACGCGCGTCGTCACCTTCAGCTTCGTCACCTTCTGGCTCGGCTTCCTCGCCCTCTCGGGCGCCACCTTCCTCATCGAGCCGGTCCCCGTACCCAGCTCGCTCCATCTGCGCTTCGCCACGGCGCGGCCGCTCGGCGTGCTCTTCCTCGCCATCCTCGTCGCCTACCTGGTCGCCAACTTCGTGCGCAAGAAGCCGCTCAACGTCGGCGGCTTCGAGCTGGTGATGCCGGGGCCGGTGCTCGCCCTGGCGCAGACCGCCGTCGCCTCCCTCGACTGGTTCTTGGCCGGCGCCGTGCTCTACGCGCTGGTGCCGTCGCGCTGGGGGATCGACTTCCCGGCCTTCCTCGCCATCTTCCTCTTCGCCCAGGTGGTCGGCCTCATCTCCCAGGTGCCGGGCGGCCTCGGCGTCTTCGAGACGGTGATGATCCTCCTCCTGCCGGCCGACCTGCCGCGCCCCGAGGTGCTCGGCTCGCTCATCGCCTTCCGCGCCATCTACTACTTCTGCCCCCTCATCCTCTCGACCGTCCTCCTCGCCGTCAACGAGGTGGTGGCGCGGCGCGAGCAGCTCGGGCGGGCGGCCCGCTTCTTCGGCCAGCGCGCGCCCTCGGTGGTGCCGCCGGTGATCGCCGCCACGACCTTCCTCGGCGGCGCCATCCTCCTCGTCTCCGGCGCCACCCCGGCCGTGCACTCGCGCCTCGACTGGCTGAACGCCCTGCTGCCGCTCCCGGTCATCGAGCTGTCGCACTTCCTGGGCAGCCTCGTGGGCGTCGGCCTGCTCTTCCTGGCGACCGGCCTCCAGCGCCGGCTGGACGCCGCCTACCAGCTCGCCGTGATCCTCCTGGGGACCGGCGTCGTCGTCTCGCTCCTGAAGGGCCTCGACTACGAGGAGGCGACCCTCCTCTCGCTGATGCTCATCTCGCTCATCCCCTGCCGCCGGCACTTCTATCGCCGCGCCTCGCTCACCAACCAGCCCTTCACCCCGGTGTGGATCGTGGCGATCACCATCGTCGTCTTCGGCTCCGTCTGGCTCGGCCTCTTCGCCTACCAGCAGCGCGAGTACTCGCACGACCTGTGGTGGCGGTTCACCCTCTTCGGCAACGCCCCGCGCTTCCTCCGCGCCACGGTGGGCGTGCTCGCCGTCGCCCTCGCCGTCGCCCTCGAGCGGCTGATGCGGCCGGCGCGGCCGGAGCCGACGCTGCCCACGGCGGAGAGCCTGGCGCGCGCCGAGGCGGTCGCCGCCCAATCGAAGCGCACCTACGCCTACCTGGCGCTCCTCGGCGACAAGGAGATCCTCTTCAGCGACAGCGGCAACGCCTTCCTGATGTACGGCGTGGCGCGGCGGACCTGGGTAGCGATGGGCGATCCCGTGGGGCAGGAGCAGGAGCGCATCGACCTCGCCTGGCGCTTCCGCGAGCTCTCCGACCGCCACGGCGGGCGCCCGGTCTTCTACCAGGTGGGCGAGCGCGACCTCTACCTCTACGCCGACCTCGGGCTGACGCTCTTGAAGCTCGGCCAGGAGGGCCGCGTGCCGCTCTCCGAGTTCTCGCTCGAGGGGCGCGAGCGGAAGACCCTGCGCTGGGCGCACCGCAAGAGCACCAACGAGGGCTACCGCTTCGAGGTGGTGCCGGTGGCCGGCGTGCCGCCCCTCCTGCCCGAGCTCAGGGCGATCTCGGATTCCTGGCTAGCCGACAAGACCGTGCGCGAGAAGGGCTTCTCGCTGGGCTCCTTCGACGAGGAGTACCTGGCCCGCTTCCCCCTCGCCCTGGTGCGGCGCGAGGGGAGGATCGAGGCCTTCGCCAACATCTGGCGCGGCGCCGAGCAGGAGGAGATCTCGATCGACCTCATGCGCCACCGGCCGGAGGTCGAGAGCATCGTCATGGACTTCCTCTTCGTCGAGCTGATGCTGCTCGGCCGGGCCGAGGGCTTCCGCTGGTTCAACCTCGGGATGGCGCCGCTCGCGGGCCTGGAGAACCGGGCCCTCGCTCCCCTATGGAGCCGCCTCGGCTCCATGGTCTTCCGCCACGGCGAGCACTTCTACAACTTCCAGGGGCTGCGGCAGTACAAGGAGAAGTTCGACCCCGTGTGGAGCCCGCGCTACCTCGCCGCGCCGGCCGGCTGGACCCTCCCCCGCGTCCTCGCCGATGTCGCCGCGCTCATCGCGGGCGGCCTGGGCGGGGTGGTGCGGCGCTAGGCTGCCGCCAGGCTCCGTGCCCTGCGGCGGCGCCTCGTCTTCCTCTTGAGTTGGCTCGTTCTCGGCGGGCCGCGCTTTGGAAGGAGGCGGAGCCGCTGGCGTCTTGGCTCGATCCACCGCGGTGGTGTCGGTGACGGTAGGCGCCGGCTGGACGGCAATGGGGGTGATCGGCGTCGTTGCGGGCGCGGGGGGCGGGAGGTCCGGGCGGAGGAGGCCGGACGCGGCCGGCGGCGGAGGGACAGGGGACGGCGGGCGCCGCGCCGCGATCGCCTGAGGACCGGCCTGGGACCCCGGCGGAGCGGGCGGCGGCGCAAGGGACGCCGTCCGCCGCGCCGCGAGCTCGCGGTGGAGAGCCGCCGCGAGGTCGCTCATCGCCAGCCGCTCGCCGGCCGGCGCCTCCAACGGCCCGCGCCCGGCGAAGATGACGCCGGTCGCCGCGCTGGCGCGGCCGGTATCGAGCGCGTCGACCTGGAACGGCCGGTAGCGATCGAACCAGCGGTACAGGCGGGCGATGGGCTCGGCCGCGAGGCGGCCGCGCACCTCCTGTCGCCAGTCGCAGGCGCCGGCGCGGACCTCGCCGGAGAGGAAGATCGAGACGCCGTCGCAGGCCAGGGCGCCGCCGCGCCAGGCGAGTGCCAGCCCATAGGCGCTCCCGGCGCCGCCCGTCGCCCCGGCCGCCGCCTTGCGCGTCCACTCGCGGATCATCCGGCGCTCGGGAGCGGAGGCCGGTGCCGCTCCCCGGCCGGCGAAGACGAAGCGCTCGCCGGCGGCGGCCTCGGAGAACGGCGCGAAGCTGGCGGCGAAGAAGCGCAGGTCGTCCGCCTCGTCCGGACCCGGGAAGGCGGCGCGGGCGAGCGCTTCTCCAGCCGGTCCGATCGCGATCCCGCCCTCTCCGACCAGCACCCGCTCGGTCGGCGCCGACCCGCGCAGCCACTCGATCGCCGGCCGGCCGAGCCCTGCCGGGATGAGCGGCGGTTGGCGAGCGCGCCGGACGGGAGACCCGGACCCGCCGCAGGCCAGGCAAATGATGGCGATCACCGAGAGGAGAGCGGGCGGCGAGTGGCGGACGATGCGACCGACCGCTGCCGGCAGGCCTCGTGGTAGATCACGGGTCTCGCGACGATCGTCGCATGCGTGAACTCGACCGATCGTTGCTTGTAACCCCCCCTGTAGGGGCATGGAACGCGTACGTGCTTCGTCCCTAGACATCGGCGGGAGGATAGCGGCAAGCCCTCCGGCCGTCCACCGCTGCGCCTTCCACTCCAAACTTGGCAGCAGCTTGACACGGCGAGCGCCCGCGGCGAGAATTGAACCATGGTTCAAACGGCGCGAGAGCGACCCCGGACGACGGCCCGGCCGCACGGGCGCGACGGCGAGCGGCGGCGGGCGATCCTCGGCGCCGCGTCGCGCGTTTTCCTGCGGCAGGGCGTCCACGCCGCGGGGATGCGCGACATCGCCGCCGAGCTGGGGATGGCGGTGGGGAACCTCTACTACTACTTCGAGGACAAGCAGGATCTCCTCGCCTTCGTGCAGGAGGACGCCCTCGACGGGCTCCTCGCCTTCGCCGGCCGCGTGCGCGCGCTCCCCCTCGAGCCCTCCGCGCGGCTCCGGCTCCTCGTCGTCGGCCACGTCGTGCGCCTCAACGACGCGCGGGAGGGCACGCCGGGATCGCTCGCCCACCTCGAGCTCGAGATCCTCTCCCCGCCGCGGCGACGGGCGATCCAGGTGCTCCGCGACCGCTACGAGCGGCAGTTCCGCGAGCTCCTGGAGGAGGGGATCGCCGCCGGCGACTTCCGCGCCGCCGATCCCGGCATCGCCGCCCGCTTGATCCTCGGCGCCCTCAACTGGACGGCGCGCTGGTTCCGGCCCGGCGGCGCCAAGAGCGCCCGCGCCGTGGGCGAGGAGGCGGCGGCCCTCCTCGTCGCCGGGGTCCTCGCCCCGGGCCGCGCGCCCGCGCCGCCGGACGCGCAGGGCGCCGCCGCGCACCTCGCGGCGCTCGAGCGGTGTCTGCACGCCCCTGCCGGAGAGACCGTCTAGCCATGGCCATCGGCACCGCCGACACCACCCTGCTGGCCCTCACCATCAACGGCGAGACGCGGACCGTCGCCTTCCCCACCCACCATACGCTCCTCGAGGTGCTGCGCGAGGAGTGCGGCCTGACCGGCACCAAGCACGGCTGCGAGCTCGGCGAGTGCGGCACCTGCGCCGTGCTCGTCGACGGCCGCCCCGTGCTCTCCTGCCTGGCGCTCGCCGCCGACATGGAGGGGAGGGCGATCGAGACCGTCGAGGGGCTCGCCCGCGGCAACGACCTCCATCCGCTGCAGGCCGCCTTCGCCGATCTCAACGCCGCGCAGTGCGGCTACTGCACGCCGGGGATCCTCATGGTCGGCAAGGCGCTCCTCGCCGCGAACCCCGCGCCCACCGACCCCGAGATCCGCGAGGCGCTCGCCGGCAACCTCTGCCGCTGCACCGGCTATCACAAGATCGTCGAGGCCGTCGCCTGGGCCGCCGCCCGCCTGCGCGGCGACGAGACCCCGCCGCCGGCGCGCGTGCTGTGGGGCGATCCGCTGCCGGAGGAAGGGAGATGACTGTGGGAAACGAAGACCATCGAGCGGTTTTCCTTCTGTCGCGCGAAGATTTTTCGGATCGTTATCCTGAGCGCAGCGAAGGATCTGGGGGTGGGGAACCTGCGGTCCGAAGATCATGCGCAGTCGAGATTCCCCCGCCCAGATCCTTCACTTCGTTCAGGATGACGATGGTTGAGACATCTAGCGCCACGACGATCTTGCGATAGGTGACCGGAGCGTAGCCATGGCCGAGCCAATCGAGAAGCCGAACCCCGATCCCGAGCGCGAGCTCCGCCTCCTCGGCACGCCGTTCCGCCGCGTCGACGGCCGCGCCAAGGTGACCGGCGCCACGCGCTTCGCCGACGATCTCGCCTTCCCGCGCATGGCGTACCTCAAGCTCGTCCGCTCGACCGTCCCCCACGCGCGGATCGCGAGCGTCGACCTCGCCGCCGCGGCCGCGGTGCCCGGCGTGCTCGGCTTCCTCACCGGCGCCGACTTTCCCGTCCCCTTCGGCATCCTTCCGGTGTCGCAGGACGAGCACGCCCTCTGCCCCGACAAGGTCCGCTTCGTGGGCGATCCCGTGGTGGCAGTCGCGGCGACCACCGAGGACGCGGCGCACGAGGCGGCGCTGCGCGTCGCGGTCGACTACGAGCCGCTCGCCACCATCGCCTCGATCGAGGAGGCGCTCGCCACCCCCGCGCCGCGCATCCACGACTACGGCGACGGCGGCAACGTCCACAAGCTCGTGGCGATGACCTTCGGCGACCTCGAGGGCGGCTTCGCCAAGGCCGAGCGGGTGTTCGAGGACCTCTTCTTCTACGACGGCAACACCCACCTGCCCATGGAGCAGCACGCCGCGGTCGCGGTGCCCGAGGACGACGACCGGGTGACCCTCTACTCGGCGACGCAGACGCCCCACTACGTCCACCGCGCGCTCGCCAAGGTGCTCGGCCTGCCGGCGTCGCGCATCCGCGTCGTCGCCTGCTCGAACGGCGGCGGCTTCGGCGGCAAGAGCGACCCCTTCAACCACGAGATCGTCGCCGCCAAGATGGCGCTCAAGCTCGGGCGGCCGGTCAAGGTGACCCTCACCCGCGAGGAGGTCTTCTACTGCCACCGCGGCCGCCACCCCGTCCTCATGCAGGTGAGGACCGGGGTGCGGAGGGTGAACGGCAGGGTCGAGATCACCGCCCAGCACTTGAAGACGGCGCTCGACGGCGGCGCCTACGGCAGCTACGGGGTCGCCTCGACCTACTACACCGGGGCGCTGCAGACGGTGACCTACGGCCTCCCCGCCTACCGCTTCGACGGCGTGCGCACCTTCACCAACAAGCCGCCCTGCGGTCCCAAGCGCGGCCACGGCACGCCGCAGCCGCGCTTCGGCTTCGAGGTGCACCTCGACAAGATCGCCGTCGCCCTGGGCGAGAGCCCGGCCGACCTCCGGCTCGGCATGCTCGCCCCGGCGAACGCGACGACCGCCAACTGGCTGCGCGTCGGCACCATGGGGCTGCGGCGCTGCATCGAGGCGGTGGTCGCCGGCAGCGGCTACCGCGAGCGCTGGGGGAAGCTGCCGGAGGGGCGCGGCATCGGGCTAGCCTGCGGCGCCTACCTCTGCGGCGCCGGCCTCCCCATCTACTGGAACCAGATGCCGCAGTCGGGGGTGCAGCTCAAGCTCGACCGCTCGGGCGGAGTCGCCGTCTTCTGCGGCGAGGCGGAGATCGGCCAGGGGTCGGACTCGATCCTCGCCGCGGTGGTCGCCGAGGTGCTGGGGATCGACTTGAAGGACATCCGCCTCTGCGTCGCCGACACCGACCTCACGCCGGTCGACCTCGGCAGCTACTCGTCGCGGGTCACCCTGATGGTCGGCCACGCGGCCCGCGAGGCGGCGGAGCGGGCGCGCGAGCTCCTCGCCCGCGCCGCGGCGGACCACCTCGAGGTGCCGCTTGAGCGCCTGGTCTTCGCCGAGCGGCGGGTCTTCGACGCCCAATACCCGGAGCGTCCGGAGCGCGGCATGAGCTTCGAAGAGGCGGTGATCGCCGCCGAGGCGCGCTTCGGCACCCTGGGGACGACCGGCTCCTACTCGCCGCCGCGCTCGCCGGGGCGCTATCGCGGCGCCGGCGTCGGCCCCTCGCCCACCTATTCCTACAGCGCGGCGGTGATCGAGGTCGAGGTCGATCCGGCGACCGGCCTCTGGCAGCCGCTCCACGTCTGGATCGCGCACGACGTCGGCCGCGCTTTGAACCCCGTGCTCGTCCTCGGCCAGATCGAGGGGAGCGTCTACATGGGCCTGGGCGAGGTGATGATGGAGGAGCAGGCCTTCCGGCGCCTCCCCAAGCGGCTGTCGGGCGCCCTGGTGCACAAGTTCCCTTCCATGCTCGAGTACAAGAGCCCGACCTTCGCCGAGATGCCGCCGGTCACCTCCTACCTCATCGAGGAGCCCGATCCGGCCGGCCCCTTCGGCGCCAAGGAGGTGGGGCAGGGGCCGCTCCTGCCCGTCATGCCGGCGGTCGCCAACGCCATCTACGACGCGGTGGGGGCGCGGGTCGACCAGGTGCCGATCCATCCGCACATGATCGTCAAGGCGCTCGAGGCCAGGGCGGCGGGAGCGGCGGCGCGCTACGGCCCGCGGCGCTTCCCGGCGGTCGACTTCGGCGAGGAGCTCGTCGTCCGCACTCCGGCGGAAGGCGGCGACGGGCGGGCCCTCAACGATTTCCGCGACCGGGCCCGCTCCGGCATCCGCTCGGCGTCGGGGACCATGATGACGCGCGAAGAGGCTCTGAAGCAGAAGCGCCTGAAGGCGCTGACCACCGAGTGAGCCGGGGGACCCGAGACCATGCTGCGCCTGCCGCCCTTCCGTTATCTCCGCCCGCGGAGCCTCGCCGACGCCGCCGCCGCGCTCGCCGGCGAGGGCGCCGGCGACGGGCTGCCGGTGCGCCTGGTCGCCGGCGGCACCGACCTCTGGCCGAACCTCAAGCGCCGCCACCAGAAGGCCTCGACGGTGGTGAGCCTGATGGGGATCCCGGGCCTGGAGGAGATCTCCGCCAACGGCGAGGTCGCGATCGGCGCCACCGCCCTCCTCGCCGACGTCGCCAACCACTCGGAGATCGCGGGCCGCTACCCGGCGCTCGCCCGCGCGGTGGACTCGATCTCGTCGCCGCCCCTCCGCCACATGGGGACGATCGGCGGCAACCTCTGCGTCGACACGCGCTGCACGTACTACAACCAGACCGAGGAATGGCGGCGGTCGATCGGCTACTGCCTGAAGGAGGAGGGGACGGTCTGCTGGGTGGCGCCCGGATCGCGCACCTGCCTCGCCCACGCCGCCTCGGACTCGGCGCCCATGCTCGCCGCCCTCGGCGCCCGCGTGCGCCTGGCCTCGCCCGGCGGCGAGCGCGCGATCGCCGTCGAGGACCTCTACCGCGACGACGGCATCGCCTATCTGGGGAAGCGCCCCGAGGAGATCCTCACCGGGATCCTGCTGCCCGCGCAGAGCGATGCCCGCTCCTGCCGCTCCGCCTTCTGGAAGCTCCGCCGCCGCGGCTCGATCGACTTCGCCGTCCTCTCGGTCGCCGCCGCGGCATGGATCGATGCCGCCGGCACGGTGACGCGGGCGCGAATCTTCCTCGGCGCCGTCGCCTCCGCTCCCGTCGCCGCGACCGCCGCCGCCGCCGCGCTCGTCGGCAAGCCGCTCGATCCTGAATCGATCGCTCGCGCCGCCCGGCTCTGCCGCGAGGTCGCCACGCCGATGGACAACACCGACTTCCAGGCGCAGTGGCGGAACCTCATGGTCGAGCGCTACGCCGAGGCGGCGCTGCGCGAGATCGCCGGGCTGCCGGCGTCCACCATCGCGCCGAAGCACCCCCTCTAGCCGCGAGCCCGCCTCGCCGGGCGCGCCGAGGGTAGACTCCCTCCGTGCCCCCTCCGCACCGGCGGTTCTCTCGGCGGCTGTCGTTCGATCCGCCGGTGACGCGCCTCGCCGCGGCGGTGGCGGAGCGCGCGGCCCGCGGCGAGGAGACGCTCGACCTCACCGAGACCAACCCCACCCGCGTGGGGCTCCCCTATCCGGAGGCCGAGCTCGGCGAGATCCTCGCCCGCGGCGCCGCGGCGCCCTACCGTCCCGACCCGCGCGGGCTTCTCTCGGCCCGCCAGGCGCTCGCCGCGGCGCTCTCGCGGCCGGGCGATCCCGTGTCGCCCGACGACCTCCTCCTCACCGCCTCGACCTCCGAAGCCTACGGCTTCCTCTTCAAGCTGCTCCTGGACCCCGGCGAGGAGGTGCTGACGCCGATCCCCTCCTACCCGCTCCTCGACGAGCTCGCCGCGCTCGAGGGGGTGCGGCTAGGCCACTTCCCGCTCGAGCCGGGCCGCCGCTTCGCGCTCGATGCCGGCGCCCTGGAGCGCGCCGCCGGCCCGGCGACGCGCGCCTTGGTCGTGGTCCACCCGAACAACCCGACCGGCGGCTACCTCACTCCCTCCGAGCAGGACGCCGCGGCCGCCGTCTGCGCCGCCCGCGGTCTGGCGCTCGTCTCCGACGAGGTCTTCGCCGAGTACCCCCTCTCCGACGCTCCCCGCGCCGGGCCCGCCGCGGCGCGCGGCGACGTGCTCGCCTTCTCGCTCGGCGGCCTCTCGAAGTCGGCCGGCCTCCCCTCCTGGAAGCTCGGCTGGATCCGCGCCGGCGGCCCGGTCGCGGCGCGCCGGGAGGCCCTCGCCGCGCTCGAGCGCATCGCCGACGCCTACCTCTCGGTCTCGACCCCGGTCCAGGAGGCGCTGCCCGAGATCCTCCGCCTGGCGCCGCGGATACGCCGCGCCATCACCGGGCGCACGGCGGGGAACCTCGGGCACCTCGCGGCGGCCCTGACACCCTTCCCCGCCATCGAGCGGCTGCCACCCGAGGGCGGCTGGTCGGCGGTCCTCCGCGTGCCGCGCATCCTCCCGGACGAAGAGATCGCGCTCGGCCTCCTCGCCGCCGCCGGTGTCCTCGTCCACCCCGGCTACCTCTTCGATTTCCCCGACGAGGGCTACCTCGTGCTCTCGCTCCTCCCCGAGCCCGCCCGCTTCGCCGCCGGCGTCGACCGCCTGACCGCCTTCCTCGCCGCGCGGGTCGAGGGCTAGTCCGCGTGGCACCGCAAGAGCGGGGCGTCTCAGCCGCGGGGTCGCTTGGGAGCCAGGCCTCCCAGCCGCGGCGGCATCGGGAGCGGCAGGTGGAGCGCGCCGCGGCCCACGGCCCGATAGAGAGCATAGCTGCCGTCCCCCTCGACGAAGCGCTCGCCGGGCGACGGCGTACGCCAGGCGGCGGCAACCCCGGGCGCTGTTTTTCCCAGCACCACGTCGCCCTCGGCCGGCGAGATACCGGGGGTCGGCGGGCCGTCCGCCACGTCGCGCACGTCGAAGCCGTCGACCACCTCGAGCAGGAAGCGCTCCGAGTGCTGGAGGGGGAAACCCGCGACCAGCTCGCGGCCGAACCGCCGCTCGTGCCGCAGCCGGGTGAGGAAGCGCTGCTCCCTCGTCACGCGCTCCCGCGCCACCACACGGTAGGTGATCCGCGCCTGGCAGAGCGCGAGCGGCAGGACGACGAGGGCGACGAGAGCCGCCGACCGCCGTACGGCCGCGCGCGGCAGGCGCATCAGCGTCAGTACCGAGAACGCGGCGAGCATCGCGCAGGCCGGGTAGATGGGATGGAGGTACCAATGGTGCTGAGTGCGGGAGAGCGAGAAGAGGATGAGCGGCACCAGCACCCAGAGGAGGAGGAGCGGCAGGACGCCGCGGCGCAGGCGCCGCGAGAGCGCGCTCGGCCGCCAATCCGGCCAGGTCAGCGCCATCCAGCCGGCGAGGACCATGACGGCCGGCCAGGGAGCGAAGCGGTCGAAGAGGGCGGTCAGGTAGCCGAACGGCGAGTAGGTCGTCTTGTCGATGATCCGCGTCGAGCGCAGGAAGAGGTCCTCGTGGAGCATACGGACGAGGAAATAGGCGGTGCCGTCGGCGCGCCAGCGGGCGATCGCCCAGCCGGCGACGAGGGTCGCGAAGAGGAGCACCGAGAGCAGCAGGTCGATCGCCTTGACGCGCCGCCAGGCGCCGCTCCAGACGGCCCATGCCACGGCCACCGCGACCATCGGCAGGATGGCGAAGCTCTTGAGCAGGAAGGCGCCGGCGAGGATGGCCGCGAACGCCAACAGCGGCCACCTGGCGTGCGGCGAGCGCCCCAGTCGCGGCAGCTGCATCGCCGCGAGGAGGAGGAGGAAGGAGAGCGCCGAATCGAGATCCCCGCTGCGCGCGCCGTGGCTCGAGAGGAAGCCGAACGCGGTGGCGACGATGAGGCCGGAGAGCACGGCGAGCCGCCGGTTGCCCCAGCGCTTGGCGAAGGCCATGGTGCCGGCGACGACCAGCAGACCGAAGAGCGCCGACGGCAGGCGGAGAGCGAACGACGTGTAGCCGAAGAGCCGGTAGGAGAGGGCGATCAGCCAGTAGCCGAGCGGCGGCTTGAGGTTCCAGTACTCCGGCTGCCGCGCGTAGGTGGTGACCAGGAACGACCGGTTCTGCAGCATCTCGTAGGCCGAGACGCCGTAGCGCGCCTCGTCCGAATTGCTGATGCTGGTCGAGCTCAGGCGGAGGAAGACGTTGACCGCCATCACCGCGAGGACCAGGAGGACGCACCAACGGTAGCGGCGGACGACGAAGCGGCCGACGGCGCGCTCGAGGCCGGCCAGGCCGCCGCCGCGTCTCAGGGGGACGGAGGGTGCCGAGGCGGACGTTGGCCCGGACGGATCGAGCGTGGGCAAAGTGGGCGGCTCCCGCGCGAACCGATGGATTCGAGGCTTCCTCCGCGAAAGCCCATAACCAGGGTGCCTGGTCGGCGGAACGCCTGAATACTAGCGGAGATCGGTCCGACGCGCCACTGGGCGGCTCGGTTCAGGCCGGGCGCTCGCAGGTGGTGAACGAGAAAGCGTAGACCCGCGCGCCCGGCGCCGGGAAGCGCAGGGTGAGGGCGCGGCGGGCGAAGACGGGCGAATCGAGGAGGGCGACGAGGCGAGGCCGCTCCCATGCCGCCCAGGTCTCCCCGTCGCGCGTCGCGAGATCGGCGCCCTGCACCTCCGCGGGCACGGGCGCTCCGTCGAGCTCGATGACCGCCTCGGCGGCCGGCGCGAGCACGGCGTTCACCCCCGCGGCCTCGCAGACCAGGGTCAGCTCGGCCCCCGGCTCGCGCGCTTCGAGGTACTCGGCGGCGTGGTACCAGAGGCCGCGCGCCGTGAACGTCCCCGGCGGCAGCTCGGCCGCCGCCGGGGAGCCGCTGTGGCGGACCTCCTCGCCCGGCCGATACCCCTCGACGGCGAGGAGACGGCCGCGGTGGTAGCCCGCATAGGCCTCCGGCGATGGCGGATGGCAGACGGCTCCCGGGCGATCCTCGGCGCGCAGTGGCGCCAGCCGCTCGGGGAGCGGCGCGACGTCGCCCGCCTCGCGGAGCAGGCGCTGGATCCAGCCCTCGATGTCGCCGTAGGCCCCCTCGCCGAAGTGCTCGTAGCGCAGGTAGCCGCGGGCATCGACCAGGTACTTGGCCGGCCAGTAGTGGTTGGCGAAGAGCTGCCAGGTCGCGCGCTCGGCATCGAGGAGGACCGGATAGGGGATGCCCTCGGCGGCCACCGCGGCGGCGACCACCTCGGGGCTCGCGCTCACCTCGAACTCCGGCGTGTGGACGCCGACCACCACCAAGCCGCGCGCGGCGTAGCGCGCGTGCCACGCCTTGAGGTAGGGAAGGGTGCGCAGGCAGTTGACGCAGGTCGACTCCCAGAAGTCGACCAGCACGACCGCCCCGCGCGCGAACGCCATGGTGATCGGCGGCCCCTGCACCCAGACCCCGGGCGCCAGCTCGGGAGCGCGCAAGGGTACGTCGATCGACGGCACCGCGCTCTAGGCTCCGCGCGCGGGAGAGAAGACGGTCGTCTCCATGTCCGGAGTATACCGACGCCGGCCGCCGGACCCGGCTCCGCGGCGGGCGCCCGTCCTACGCCAGCTCGACCTGGATGCCGCCGGTCCAGCCGGCGACCACGTTGTAGATCGCGGCGCCGATGAGGCCGCTGAGGAAGCCGAGGATGCCGTAGAAAATGGGGAAGAAGATCACCGCGCCGACGCCGAAGAGGGCGCCGAACCAGGGCTGGTTCGAGCCGCTCGCCGCCGCGCCGAGCCCGGCGCCAACGAGCGACATGAGCGCGAAGATCGCTCCGAAGAGGAGGCCCAAGACGAGATACGTCAAGCCCGACAGCTTGCCGACCGACATCGGATCGAACCGCTTGATGGTGGTCATCTGGACTCCTTCCAGGGAGAGGGGCCGGATCGCCGCCGCCGGGAGGCGCGGCCGGGATCGTCCCGGCAGACTCCAGACGGCAGGTCGCGGCGTCGAGCTCGTGGGATTGCAAAGGCATTCTAGCAAGGAGCGGCGGCACTCTTCCGGCGGCGCCGCCGTGCCCTTATGCTTCCCCATCCATGGCCGATCTCCTGGCAGAGGTCCCGCCGGCGACGCCGACCTCGCCGACGGCGCCGATCCTACCGATCGTCCTGCCGATCGCGCGGGCGCCGCGACGCCGGCGCAGCCGGCGCCTCCTGGCCGCCGCCGCGATCGCCGCCGGCGCCTGGCTCGCCTGGGAGGCGATCACCTGGCCGGACGTCGCCGCCCTCGCGCACGCCAACCCGAAGACCACCGCCTTCATCGACGAGTACCGCGGCCGCGGCTGGCTGGGGCCCAGGAAGCCGGTCGAATGGCGCTGGGTGAGCTACGGGCGGATCGCCGCCAGCTTCAAGCACGCGGTCCTCATCGGCGAGGACGACGAGTTCTTCTCCCACCACGGCTTCGCCAGGGACGAGATGGAGGACGCCCTCCGCGAGGCGTGGCAGGAGAAGCGCCTGCCGCGCGGCGCCTCGACGATCACCCAGCAGCTCGCCAAGAACCTCTGGCTCTCGCGTTGGCGCAACCCGCTGCGCAAGGTGAAAGAGGCGCTCTTGACCCGGCAGCTCGAGCGCGACCTGCCCAAGCGGCGGATCCTCGAGCTCTATCTGAACGTGGTCGAGCTGGGGCCCGGTGTCTACGGCGCCGAGGCGGGCGCGCGGCGCTACTTCGGGAAGAGCGCCGCGAGCCTGTCCCTCCACGAAGCCGCCGCCCTCGCCGCGAGCCTCCCCTATCCCGAGACGTGGCATCCGGGGAGCCGCAGCCGCAACTATCTCTGGCGCGTCCGCCTCATCGAGCGGCGGATGGGCCGCAGCATGTGGCTGCGCAGCGAGCTGTAAGGACCCCAAAAGAAAACGCCCGGGAGGCCGCGGCCCCCGGGCGTTCATCACCATCGATCGCTTACGACGAGAGGCTAGTGCAGGCGCGGCAGCGGCTGCCCGTCGGCGCTGACGCGCAGCGCCCAGAGGTCCTGCTGCAGGATGATGCCCTGGTTGATCTGGAATCCCTGCACGTGCGCCGTCCACACCCCCGGCGTCGGGTTCGCGATCACCACCCGCTCGGGGCTGTTCAACGTCGCGCCGTCGAGGTTCACGTTGTTGTTGGGGTCGACCAGGACCAGGTCCAGGTCGTTGGTGGGATAGGCCGCCCAGTCGTGGAGCCAGGAGAGGGCGAGCGAGAGCTGCGCCTTGCCCGGCGGCACCTGGAACTGGACCAGATCCTCGTCACCCTGCTTGACCGCGCCGACCGCGATCGGCGGGCCCGGGTTCACGTGATGGCGGTCGATCACCAGATCGGCCGACACGGTCGAGGCGTTGTTGGTGGCGCCGGCGATCGCCACGCGGACGAGGCCGGACTGCGGCTGGTTCACCTGGTAGCTGGTGTCGGCGACGGGGAAGTCGCTCACCAGGAGGGCCGCCGCCGAGGTCGGGGCATCGACGACGTTGACGAAGAAGGAGTCGCCCAGCACCTGGTTCTGCTGCGCCACCGGCGCCAGGGTCACGTTCTTGAGCGTCACCGTGAGCCCGGCGGTGTCGATGGCGGTCGGCACGTAGAACTGCGCCGTCTGCCCGGGGAGCAGGTTGCTGATGTGCTTGGTGAAGTGGTCGCTGATGACCGGGAAGATCCCCAGCGGCAGCAGGTTGATGGCGACGATCGGGGTGCCGAGGCCGCTGGGGAGGCCGGTGTCGACGTGGCCGGAGGCGAGCTTCGCCGCCGCGGCCGGGATGTCGAGGAAGCCCGACCCGCGGTCGACGCGGCCCGAGCCGTCGCCGATGAGGCCGGGGTTGCCGGTGGCGGCCAGGGCGTTGCGGATCTTGGTCGCCGAGGCGGCGGGGAACGATTCGCGCAGCAGCGCCGCCGCGCCGGCCACGGTCGGCGAGGAGAACGAGGTGCCGGAGACGAGCGAGAGGTTGCCCGAGGCGCCCTGGGCGAAGGTGGCGAAGCCGTTGGCCGAGACATCGATGTCGAAGCGCCCGTCGGCGCTCGGGCCGCGCGAGCTGAACGATGCGGTCTGGATGGGGGAGAAGGGGCGCACCAGCGGCCCGAAGCCGAGGCCGAAGGTCAGATCCCACAGCACCCGCTCGTGCGGGGCCGTCGCCGAGGCGGCGCTCGAGAGGGCGCCGCGGCCGGTCGCCGGCGTCGAGGTGGTCATCGCGGCCGGGCCGGAGTTGCCGGACGAGGTCGCGAGAGTGATCCCCACCTGGAGCATCTGCTGGCTGAGCACGTCCTCGACGTCCTGGCCGGCGAACAGCGTGGCGCCGCCGAGGCTCATGTTGACCACCTGGATGGGCAGCGAGTTGTAGACGCAGGGGTTGTCCTCGGCGCCGCAGCCGGGGTTGACCGGGGCGACGGGGACGCCGTTGTTGAAGTTGCGGCGCAGGGTGATGGCGCGGTCCATGGCCGCCACGATGCGCGACCGCAGGGCGCCGCCGCCCGCCGAGTTGAAGATCTTGAAGGCGTAGAGGCTGGCCCCCGGCGCCACGCCGACCAACGGCACGCCGGCGAGGGTCGACGGGCAGCCGAGCAGCGAGCAGGGGATGACGCTGCCGGGCGCGTTCGCCTGCAGCGACTGGACGAGCGTCGAGTTGGCGCTGAAGAGGAAGATGACGTGGCCGGCGACCACCGTGCCGGTCCAGGTGCCGTGCTCGCCGTTGTGGGTGCTGGTCGCCGAGAGCACGGGGTCCTCGGAGGCGGGCACGAAGCTCTCGCCGCCGAGCACCGAGCCGGCCAGCGCCGGGACCACCGCCGGGTTGTTGGCGGTGCCGGTGTCGATGATCCCGACGACGACGCCGGTGCCGATCTTCCCCTGGGCGTGGAAGGACGAGGCGCCGATGAGGTCGTTGTTGAAGCTGTAGTCGGCGGGGGTGCCGCCGGCCAGGGCCTTGAGCTGAGCCGGCGTCGGCGTCTGCACGCCGGCGGCGGCGGAGAGCGCCTGCGTGCGCTCGGGGGTGGGCGGAGCGAGCACCGTGTCCTTGGAGACGTCGACGACGTCGGTGCGGCTCTCGATCTGGGTGACCGCGGTCACCGGGACGGTCACCACAGCGGCGGCGATGTTCTGCAGCATGTAGTCGACCTTGCCGCCGGGGATCTGCGCCACCGCCGCCGCGACGCCGGCGCAGCTCGGGTTGCAGGTGACGATGTAGGAGCGCAGCGGGGTCGCCGCCTGGGCGGCGGACCCGGCGGCGAGGGCCGCCAAGAGGATTAGGGACAGGAAGAGAGGGGACTTCCGCATGAAACCTCCTTTGCCGGTTGAGGGTGCTACGCTCGGCCCGCGTTGGGGCACACGGCCCCCGCGAGCAAATACAGTGGCTCCAGTATCTGAGTTGCCGAAGCCGGCAAAAACGGGACAAAACGGGCCCATTCTGAGTCCCGGCGGGGTCCTCGGGGGGCCAAGGGGGCGGCCGCGGCCGTGAACGTCGCCGGTATTTCGGCTTTCTATCACGAATCGGCGGCCTGCCTGCTGCGGGACGGCCGGCTCGTCGCGGCCGCCGCGGAGGAGCGCTTCTCGCGCCGCAAGCACGACGCCGCGCTCCCCGTCGCCGCCTTCCGCTCCTGCCTCGAGGCGGGGGGGCTGACCGCGGCCGATCTCGACGCCGTCGCCTTCTACGAGCTGCCGGTCGAGAAGCTCTCCCGCCAGCTCTGGGCCGGTCCGCCGGCCGGCCAGCAGCATCGGCAGGGCGGGCACGGCGGCGCCGCGGCCGACCTCGCCTGGCTCGACCCGCGCCGCCCGCAGCGGGCGATCGCCGAGCGGCTCGGCGTCGAGTGCCCGGTCCTCGCCTTCCCCCACCACCGCTCGCACGCCGCGAGCGCCTTCTGTTTCTCCGGCTTCGACGAGGCCGCCGTGCTCACCGTAGACGGCGTCGGCGAGTGGGCGACGACCACCTACGGGCGGGCGGACGCGGGCGGGATCGAGCGGCTCGAGGAGGTGCGCTTCCCGCATTCGCTGGGGCTCCTCTACTCGGCGGTGACGAGCTTCCTCGGCTTCCGGGTCAACGGCGGCGAGTACAAGGTGATGGGCCTGGCGCCCTACGGCCAGCCGCGCTTCGCGGCGGCGATGGAGGCCCTGGTGGCCTCGGGCGCGGGGGGAGCGTATGCCTTGGATCTCCGCTACTTCGACTTCGTGCGCGGGCGGACGATGTGGTCTCCCGCGATGGCCGAGCTCCTCGGCGGGCCGCCGCGGCGCCCGGACGAGCCGATCGAGGCCTTCCACTGCGACGTGGCGCGGAGCCTCCAGGAGAGGCTCGAGGAGATCCTGCTCGAGAAGGCTCGCTTCCTGCACGGGCGGACCGGCGCGCGCGATCTCTGCTTCGCCGGCGGCGTGGCCCTCAACGCCGTCGCCAACGGGCGGATCGCCCGCGAGGGGCCGTTCGAGCGCCTCTTCGTCCCGCCCGCGCCGGGCGACGCCGGAGGCTGCCTGGGCGCCGCGGCACTCGCCCACCGCGAGCTCGCGGGGAGCTGGGAGGGCCTGCGGCTGGCGCCGCTCGACGCGCGCATGGGCCCGCGCTTCACGCCGCAGGAGATCGCCTCGTGGCTCGCCGCCAGCGGGCTCCGCGCGGAGGGCGTCGCCGACCATCGCGGCCGCGAGGGCGAGCTCGTCGAGGAGGTGGCGCGGCGGCTCGCCGCCGGCGAGGTGGTCGGCTGGTTCCACGGCAGGATGGAGTTCGGGCCGCGCGCCCTGGGGGCGCGTAGCTTCCTCGCCTCACCGCTCGACGCGGCGCTCCGCGAGCGGCTGAACGCCGTCGTCAAGCGGCGCGAGCCCTTCCGTCCGTTCGCCCCCAGCGTCCTCGCCGAGCACGCCGCGGCGAACTTCGAGCTCGACCATCCCTCGCCCTACATGCTCGAGACCTGCCGGGTGAGGTCGCCGCTCGAGCTGCCGGCGATCACCCACGTCGACGGCTCGGCGCGGCCGCAGACCGTCGACCGCGCCGCCGCGCCGCGCTTCGCGGCGCTCCTCGACGCCTTCCTGCGGCGCACCGGCTGCCCAATGCTGCTCAACACGTCCTTCAACGTCGCCGACGAGCCGATCGTCTGCTCGCCAGAGGACGCCGTGCGCTGCTTCGCGATCTCCGGCGCCGACGCCCTGGTGCTCGAGGACTTCCTCATCGAGCGGGCCGCGGTCCCCGAGACCTGGGCCGCCCTCCTGCCCGCCGCGCGGCCGGATGCGCGAGAGTCCCCGGACGAGATGGGCGCGCTGCGCGAGAACCTCTACAGCTTCGTGTGATCCCGCGCACACCGCGGATCATGAACAGCTCCTCGACGGGCGGGGCGCCAGACGCTAAGCTCCCCCGCCATGGACCTCTGCTGCCTCGACGAGCACGGCCGGCTCTTCATCTCGCCGCGGATCGACGACTGGAGCCCGCTCGCCGAGCACGGCATCTCGGTGGTGTTCGACCTCGACGGCGAGCTCGACAGCTGCATCCCGACGACGCCGAACCAGGTGCTCTACATCTACTTCCCGATCTTCGACGAGGAGCTCCCCGACCTGCCGAAGCTCCACGCCCTGGCGCGGCTCGGGGCGCAGATGGTGGAGGGCGGCCACACCGTCCTCTCGCACTGCGGCATGGGGTTCAACCGCTCGGCGCTCCTCGCCGGGCTCATCCTCGTCCATCGCGGCATGTCCGGCGAGGAAGCCGTCACGCTCTTGCGGAGCCGCCGCCCGGGCGCCCTCTTCAACTCGGTCTTCGCCGACTACCTGCGGTCGCTGCCGCGCGCCGCCGTCTGACGACGGTGGCGGACGGCGACGACACCTCCCGCCCTCCCGCGCCCGGCGATCCCCACGATCTCCGTCATGCCCGCGATCCCCGCGCCCTCGCGGCGGACGCGCTGGCGACCGCACTGGCGACCGCCGGCGGCCAGCGCCTGCTCCGCGACCTCCAACGCCTGGGGCTCACCGAGCCACCGGGAGCCCCGGCCGCGGAGACGCCGGCGGCCGTCGCTCCGCCCGGACCGCGGCCGATCAGCATCTGGTCGCCGCGGGAGGAGGCCGGCGAGATCGTCTGGGTCCGCCCTCCGCGGCTGCCGCTCGGGGACCACTACGCCGCCGTCTCGGCGATCCGCCCCAAGCGCGGCGCGCTCCCGCGGCGGATCTGCTTCTTCGGCGAGTCGGCAGCCGCCGGGTATCTCTACGCGCCCCATCTGACGCCGGCCGGGGTCCTCGCCGCCCAGCTCCGCGAGGCCGCCGGAGACGGCGAGACCGAGGTGATCGACCTCGCGCGCACCAACGAGACCCTGGCCTCGCTCGTCGAGACCGCTCGCGCCTCCCTCCAGCTCTCCCCCGACCTCCTGGTGATCTACGCCGGCAACAACTGGAGCCTCCTCGAGACGCCGGAGATCTCGCCCTACCCGCCCTCGGTGCGCGGCCGGCAGCGCTATGCCGAGGCGGTCCGCGGCGGCGGCATCCTGGGGCCGGCGCGAATGGCGCGCGAGCGGCTGGCGGGGATCGCCCAGGCGGCGATGGCGGAGATCGCGCAGATCGCGCGGGCGGCGGGCGCGCCGGTCGTCCTCGTCGTTCCCGAGGTCAACCTCGCCGATTGGGAGACGCGGCAGCCGACCGTCTGGCTGGCGGGGGACGCGACGGCGAGGTGGCACGAGGCGTACGGGCGCGCGGGCGCCGCCCTCGCCGCCGGCGACTTCGGCGCCGCCGAGGCGCGGGCCTGGGAGATGGCGGAGCTCGACGGCGGCAGCGGCCCGGCGCCCTTCCGCTTCCTCGCCGCCGCCCTCCGCGGCCAGGGCCGCGAGGCCGCCGCGCGCGACGCCGCGATCTCGGAGGTCGACAGCGTCCACTACCCGCTCCTCGCCTTCCTCGCCGCGCCGCAGGCGACGACGCTCGCCCGCGAGCTCCTCCTCGGCTTCGCCCGCGGCCAGCCGCGCGAGACCTTCGCGGCGGTCGACCTGCGCCGGGTCTTCGCCGCCTGGACCGGCTCGGCCCTCCCTGGCCGCCGCCTCTTCCTCGACTACTGCCACCTCACGGCCGAGGGGATCAAGGTGGCGATGAGCGCCGTCGCGGCGCAGGCGATCCGTCTCCTGCGCCTCGGCGAGCCCTCCTGGGAGGACCTCGCCCGCGGCTCTCCCGATCCTCGCCTTCCGCCGGGCGCCGAGGCCGCGGCTCTCCTCGGCGCGGCGATCCACACCGCCCACCGCATGCTGCCGGTCACCCTCCCTCCGCCGGACGGGGTCAGTTTGCCTGAGGACGTGCGACTGGCAGCCGCTGGGGCGGCCCGAAGGAGCTCGCCCGCAAGGCAAGCTGACCCCGTGCTGCCGGACGGCTTCGGCGGCCGGGTCGCTCACTGGATCGATCGCGCCCTCGACGCCTCGCCGGCGGCGGCGGACGCCCTGCTCGATCTCGCGGACGCGCGGACCGCCCCCTGCCCGACCGTCCTCACCGGCGCCCAGCAGCGGAACCTCGGCTCCCCCTGCCGCCTCGAGCTCCAGCACGGCTGGGTCTACGACTTCCTGGACGCCGGCGTCCTGGAGGCGGCCACCGCGGCCCTCGCGCGCCGCGGCGAGGCGCGCTCGACCGAGATCCAGGGGGAGATCGAGCGCCTGCTGGTCGGCCGCCTCGGCCTCTCGGAGGCCGGCGCCGACCTCGCGCGGCCCTACTTTCACGCCGAGCCGCTCGCCCGCTTCTATCCCGAGCTGATCGGAGACCGCGACGCCGTCCTTCGCGCCCACCAGCGGTCGCCCTGGCCGGAGTCCGGCTTCGTCCTGGTGACCGACGCCGCGCGCCGGGTCGCTCTCGAGCTCACCGCGCGTCTGCCGGGCCGTGAGAGCGCCGGCCAGCGCGGCGGGCGCGTGACGGTCGCCGTCAACGGGCGAGCGGCCGGCGAGCTGGAGCTCGCCTCGCGCTGGACGACGGGACGGCTGACGGTCCCGCGCCGCCTGCTCCGGCGCGGCCTCAACCGCGTCGTCCTCCGCTGGCCGCCGCCTTCGGCCGACGGCGAGCGGGCTCTCGAAGCCGCCCTCTGCCGCCTCGAAGAAGGGCTTGAGGCGGACCTCCACCCGGTCTTCGGCGAGATCTGGTCGCTCGTCGCCCGGCCGGCAGGCTAGGACGCGGCTACAATAGGCCGCTCCAGGCGGAGGTTCTCATGCGCTTATTCGCTTTCGAGGGACTTCACTACGCCGGCGGCGCCGAGGAGGCCGGCCGCCTCGCGGCGCCCCCCTATGATCAGATCGACAACGCGGCGCGCGACCGCTTCCACGCCCGGTCGCCGCACCAGTTCGTCCACCTGACGCGGCCGCTGCCGGCGGACGGGCTCGACATGTACCGCCATGCCGCCGACCTCCACGCGCGCTGGCTCGCCAACGGCATCCTGGCGCGCGATCCGAAGCCGGCCCTCTACCCCTACGTGATCGACCTCGCCGGCGGCGGCCGGCGGCTGGGGATCGCCGGCCTCGCGGGGATCGACGATCCGCGGGTGATCCGGCCGCACGAGCACACGCTCGACAAGCCGCTCGCCGACCGTCTGGCGCTGCTGCGCGCCACCCACGCCGACCTCGAGCCCATCCTCCTCCTCTCCGAGGACGGCGGGCGGCTCGACCGGCTCCTCGCCGAGGACCTCGAGGGCGCCGCGCCGTTGGTCGACCACCTCGACGCCGACGGTCACCGTCACCGGCTCTATCGGCTCGACGACCCGGCCCGCATCGCCCTCTACGCGGCGGCGTTGAACGGCCATCCGTCGGCGATCGCCGACGGCCACCATCGCTACAAGGTGGCGCAGCGCTTCGCCGGCGAGACCGGCGCGCCGGCCGGCACCGCCGCCGCCGCGAAGCTCGCGGTGGTCACCAGCCTCGCCTCGCCCGCCCTCGCCATCGACCCCATCCACCGCGCCTTGAAGGAGCCCGTCGACCTCGGTCGCATCGCCCGCTTCGCCGCCGAGCGGACGCCCTTCGCGGGCGCTTCGAGCCACGCGGGAGCCGACCTCGCGGCCGCGGTCGCCGCGGCGCCGCAGCCGGCGATCGGGCTCTGGCCCGCCGGCGGCAAGCCCGAGATCTGGCGCCTCGATCCGGCGCAGGCGCCGTCCTCGCTGCCGCCGGGCGGCCGCGACCTGCCGGTCCTCCTCCTCCACGAGGCGCTCTTCCCGGCCCTCGGCCTCCCCGCCGCCGCGGCCACCGACGGCACGGTGATCTACCGCAACGACCCCGAGGCGCTCCACGGCGCCATCGAGTCGGGCGAGGCCGCGCTCGGGATCTGGCTCCCGCCGATGCGGCCGGCGGCCTTCGCCGCGGCGATCGCCCAGGGCGACATGCTGCCGCCCAAGTCGACCCGGTTCCTGCCCAAGGTGATGTCCGGGCTGGTATGGGCGGATCACGGCTCGAAGCTGCTGTAGATCGCTAGGTCGCGGGCTCGCGTCGCTCCAGGTAGGTCTCCTCCCCCACCACCTCCGGGTCGAGCGAGAACTCGTAGAGCTCGAGGCCGCCGAAGAGCGCCTTGA